>DYNA01000213.1:2125-6443 GCA_020721325.1 Paludibacter propionicigenes | reverse complement strand
TTTTAAAAACATGACACAAGTAAAATTTGAAACAAAACCTCAAATTTTATTGACTTGCAGAACGCATGAAATGCTTCTAAAAGAGTTTCCGCAGCATTATGGAAACGAAAATAGCATGGTTGCGGAAAAAGAATTTCATACAACACTTGGCGTAATGGAAACAAAACTCCAAGCAAATGGTTTTCAGTTGTATATAGCTGATAATGTTTCGTATAAAGATTATTTAGCCATGCTGAATTATTTATGTGAAAATCCATTAAAAGAAAGTGTTTATTTAAAAATGCAAAATGAAATCGTTAGCTGAATATCGGCAAATAATTGAAAATGAAATACAAAAACAGTTCTTTGATATAAAAAAACAACCCAAAGAGCTTTTTGAGCCTATTGAATACATTTTGGCAATAGGCGGAAAGCGTTTGCGTCCGGCGTTGTGCTTGTTGGCGTGCAATTTGTTTTCCCATGAAATAGAACACGCGGTAAAACCGGCTTTGGCATTGGAAACTTTTCACAATTTTACGCTTTTGCACGACGACATTATGGACAAATCGGACATGAGGCGCGGAAATGCAACGGTTCATAAAAAATGGAACGAAAATACGGCAATTCTTTCGGGCGATGCCATGATGATTTTGGCTTATCAAATGCTCGAAGGCATTGAAAACAAATATTTAGCTCAGATTTTAAGCATTTTCAATCAAACTTCGCTCGATGTGTGCATTGGTCAGCAATTGGATATGAATTTTGAGCAGCTTAGTTTGCAAAAAAATGAAGTGCCTCAAAGTGAATATATTGAAATGATTAGCAAAAAAACATCGGTTTTATTGGCGGCAAGCCTTCAAATGGGAGCTATTTTGGGCGGTGCAAGTGCCGACCAATCCGAAAAACTTTTCCAATTCGGGAAGAATTTGGGAATAGCTTTTCAGTTGCAAGACGATTTGCTCGATGTCTTTGGCGATGAGGCTGTTTTTGGTAAAAAAATTGGTGGCGACATTTTGGCGAACAAGAAAACTTTTTTACTTATAAAAGCGTATGAATTAATTGAAAACAAACAAGTTCTAAACCATTGGATACAATTTTTTCCCGAAAGGGAAGACGAAAAAAGAAAAAAAATAGAAGGTGTAAGAGAAATTTACAATTCATTGAAAATTAAAGATTTAACAGAGAAGGAGATTTTATTTTTTTTCAACAACGCTTTGGCGGAATTAGAAAATTTGGATTTGGATTTTAATAAAAAACAAGTGTTAAAAGATTTTGCAAATCATCTTTTAAACAGACAAAAATAAAATTTTATGGTTAAATTGTTAAATTGTTATTTTTTTTACAATATTTCAATAAAACAATTTAACAATTTAACAATTTAACAATTTAACAATAGAACAATAGAACAATTTAACAATAGAACAATTTAACAATAGAACAATATAAAAATATAAGAATTATGTCTAAAAATATCGGCAAAATAGTACAAATAATAGGTCCGGTTATTGACGTAGATTTTGGTTCGGGCGATAATATGCCCACTATTTACGAATCTTTGGAAATAACACGCAGCAATGGCGCTAAGCTGGTGATTGAAACACAACAACATATCGGCGAAAATACCGTAAGAGCCATTGCTATGGACTCAACAGACGGTTTGAAACGCGGTATGGAGGTTGTTGCTTCGGGCGCACCGATTAAAATGCCCATTGGTGAGGCAACGAAGGGGCGTTTGTTTAATGTAATTGGCGATACCATTGACGGTTTGAAACAATTACCCAAAGAAAACGGCTATCCTATTCACCGCGAGTCGCCTCGTTTTGAAGACCTTACGACCACAACCGAGGTGCTTTATACGGGTATAAAAGTAATTGATTTGATTGAACCTTATGCCAAAGGCGGTAAAATCGGGTTGTTTGGTGGTGCCGGTGTTGGCAAGACGGTTCTTATTCAGGAATTGATTAATAACGTGGCAAAAGGTTACGATGGCATGTCGGTTTTTGCGGGCGTGGGCGAGAGAACACGCGAGGGCAACGACCTTTTGCGCGAAATGATGGAAGCTAACATAGTACGTTATGGTAAACATTTTGACGAAAGTAGAGAAAAAGGCGGTTGGGATTTGACCAAAGTCGATTACGAGGAGATGAAAAAATCGCAAGTAACTATGGTTTTCGGTCAAATGAATGAGCCGCCCGGAGCGCGTGCCAGAGTAGCACTTTCGGGACTTTCGGTTGCTGAATATTTTAGAGACGGCGAAGGAGAAGGCAAAGGAAATGATATTTTGTTTTTCGTGGACAATATTTTCCGTTTCACACAAGCCGGTTCGGAAGTTTCGGCTCTCTTGGGGCGTATGCCTTCGGCAGTGGGCTATCAACCTACGCTTTCGACCGAAATGGGCGAGATGCAGGAGCGTATTACTTCGACCAAACGCGGTTCAATTACTTCGGTACAAGCCGTTTACGTGCCTGCCGACGACTTAACCGACCCTGCTCCGGCTACTACTTTTGCTCACTTAGACGCAAAAACGGTTTTGAGCCGTAAAATTTCTGAATTGGGCATTTATCCGGCTGTTGACCCGCTCGATTCTACTTCGCGCATTCTTACGCCCGAAATAGTTGGAAAAGAGCATTACAACACGGCTCAACGAGTTATCCATTTATTGCAACGCTACAAAGAATTGCAAGATATTATTGCCATTTTGGGTATGGACGAATTGAGCGAAGAAGATAAATTGGTGGTGCATCGCGCTCGCCGTGTGCAACGTTTCTTGTCGCAACCCTTCTTTGTGGCGGAGGCTTTTACCGGTTTGCAGGGCGTTTTAGTGCCTATTGAAGAGACCATTAAAGGCTTCAACATGATTATGGACGGCGAAGTGGACAAATATCCCGAAGCGGCTTTTAACTTGGTAGGCAGAATAGAAGATGCCATTGCAAAAGGCGAAAAATTGCTCAAAGAAGCTCAACAGCAATAATTTAAAAACTTGTTGTAAATTGATTTTCATTAATTTACAACAAGGCTACTATACTTTAAACAGTTATCATTTGAGCTTTTATTTTTATGTAATTGCTTTGTAATTAAAACTTTGCCAAAATTTAAAACTTTGGCAAAGTTACCGTTTAAAGTATAGATGATTTTATTTTTATAAATTAAACAAAAGACCTAAGTTAATGCCTAAATAACTTGTACTTTCGCCATCAGACATGATAACATTGTACTTTGCATTGGCATTAAACGACATTTTTTCATTAATTGGAAAATTTGCACCCACAGTTGGAGCGAAGCCCAAATAGGTTTTTGAAGAACTTCCTTCTATTCCTTCATATTCAAATTTTACACCATAGCTATAAAAACCTAAGTCGCTTCCTACGTAAAATTTGCCCAAATTGTATTCAAACAAAGCGGTAATAGGCATAATAGTCCAAGAGAAACCATCTAAATCGGAAGAAAAAGAAAGGTATCCGATGTTTGCGCCCACAGTCATTGTTTCATTGAGAGCGTATTTGCCGGTAACGGTTGCGCCAATTCCCATTTTTGCAGCATCGCCAAAATCGCCCATTGGTAAACCTAAACTTCCTGATACACCGATTTGAATTTGTGCATTTGCGGTTACGGCAAAAACAATTGCCACTAATAATAATTTTAATTTTTTCATGAAAATATTTTTAAAAAAAAATCCTACTCTATGGTGCCTTTTCGGAATCCGGCTTTTTGTATTTATTTTTTAAGTATCCAACTTATATTTACTTCAAACTCATTTATTATTTTAAAATTGCTTGGCAATTAAAAGAAATGGTAGCAGTATTATTCTACATTAATTTTCAACCGTTTACCAAATCCATTATGCAAAATATCTCGAATAATCAACAATTCAATATTTGATTTTTCATTTTCAATTTTTGAAATGTATTCTTCCGAAATTCCGCTTTTCTTTGCTAATTGTTTTGTTGTTAAACCTGCTTTTAATCCTTCATTTTTCAGTAACATTCCCCAATTTTCAATTATTTTTTCTTCATCTATTTGACTATTTTCATATAAAACAATTGGGTCTAATTCATAAGGATATAATTTTTCATTGCCTTTTTCATCAATTAAGGATACAGGAATATTACTCCACAACATTGTCCCATTTACAATTTTAACTTTTTGTAATTCGGATTTTGTAAATAATTTATATTCTACATCATTCTCAGTTACGTTCCATTTACTTAGAAGCACTTCAAAATCAACAAAACGATATTCACCGTTGGTAAAATAACAAAAAATTTTATAATCTTCTGTTTTATATATTTCATTAATCCGAACTATTTCTCTTTTTTCTTTCATAAGTTTGGATTTAATC
>DYNA01000213.1:0-2025 GCA_020721325.1 Paludibacter propionicigenes | reverse complement strand
GGTAAATAATAAATAGGTAAGTATATGAATTTTGCAAAAAACGCCGCAAAAATCTGATTTTTGCGGCGCATTTTTTTTAAAACCGTATTTACTATTTACCAAACAAATAAGTAACTGAAAGGCTAATTACATTATTTGACATTTTGTAGTCTTCAGGCTTGTAGTCTGCGTAATCTTTAATGGTATAGTTGTTTAAATTACCTAAACCCAAAGAATAACCGGCATTAACCAAAATAGCTGGAGTAACTTTGTAGCCTAAGCCTAAGTTCAAACCAAAATCCAAACCGTTTACGAAATCTTCGTCGTCAGCTAAATCAGCATAGTCAGCTTCGCCTATTACTGATTTTAAAGTAGTTTCGCCTTTATTGCTTTCTGATTCGCCATTGTAAGTCACGGTGAAGTCATATTTTGCTTTACCACCAAAACCGATAGCAACGTAAGGACCTGCAAAAAGTTGAAGTTTTTCGTTGATGCTGTAAGCAACATTAATCGGAATTTCGAGGTAGTTCAAACGTGTAGTCGAAGAACCGTCAATTTTAATACCTGTTATTCCATAGGCTTCTTCCATATCTTTTACCATTGCATCTAAATCGTCGTTATAACCTTTTACAGAGAAAAGTAAACCCGATTGAATACTCATTTTTTCGTTCAAAGCATAATCAACTGCTAAGCCGGCATGGAAAGCAATACCCATTTTAGTTGCAGGTTCGTTGTCGCTTTCTTTGTAGTTAACACTAACATTTGCCACGTTTAAACCGGCTTTAACGCCAAAAGTAATTTGTGCTTGTGTGTTTAAGCTAAACAACACAAATGCTAAAATAATAGCAATTCCTAATTTTTTCATAAAAGTAAAATTTATTAAACATTCCTACTCTATGGTGCCTTTTCGGATTTCGGCATGGCAAATTGTTTTTTTTTATTCAATTAAAAGCTGCCACGGGCTTTTAGAAGTTGTATATTTTTTTGTAAACACAATGTTATCTACTTATTGCGAAAATCACAATAACGTAAAAAAAAATTTGTTTGATGTTAAAACGGAAAAGAATGAAATTTGTTATTTTTAGAACTAAGTTTTTTTCATTTTTTTTTTTGCTCTATTTCATTTATTTGTTTTAGCTAATAAAAAAAGGCGTTGAATAAGCAATTCAATTTTTTTATAGCGCATTTTTTTATTGCGTTTAATCAGTAAATTTGTTTTTCAACGTTTAATTGAATTTTAATACAAAAGTAAAAAGAATTAATATATAAAAAAAAAATTGATACACTTTTTTTAAAAAAAAATGAAAAAAAATACTTAATTTACTCAAAAATAAACGATTAATCAATTGTTAAAATAAAATAAAATAAAATAAATACATAAAAAATTAAAAACAACCAATCCGCAAGTCATCGTATCAATAGGCTAATAAATAAGCATATTAATAATGCGTTCATTTCTATTATTCAAACAATTGATACAATGACAATCCCTTTGTTAAAGATAAACTTGCAGATGAAAGGATTTATTTTTTCTCAAATTCCCAGCTATTCACTTCTCCATCAATGTTTTCTTCAACCCATAATTCTTCGTTTGTAAGTCTTTTAATTTCCCATTCAAAAGTTTCATTATCTGCATCGGAAACTAAAGTTATCTTCAACGATTCTTTTTTTGAACCCCATTCCCATTCGCCATTGGTAGTATATTCGTATTCATTTCCATAATAGAAATAAGTAGTAGTAATTTTCAAATCGCCATCTTTTTCAAAATCCAATATAATTTCGGCATCATCATCGGGGCTTTCGTTATTCATTTTTGTTACTTCCCATTCGCCTACCAAACGTGCTTCTTTTGTACGAAGGCTGAACATTGGTCCGTCTTCGTATTTTCCGCAACCGCCTAAGTTTAATGCCACTACTACCGAAGCAGCAAGAACCATTCTTTTACCGTAATTTACGTTCATTTTTTTTTAAAATTTTAATTTAACAATTTATTTAATTATGAATTATGAATTATGAATTATGAATTATGAATTATGAATTATGAAT
>DYNA01000212.1 GCA_020721325.1 Paludibacter propionicigenes | reverse complement strand
TTTTGAAAATCAACCTTATTCCCTTATTTTAAAATTTATAAAACATGCTGGAAAAATAAAATTCATTTTTCCAGCAAAATAAACAGACCAGTCTGCAACTATTGCAATTGGAAATTGATAGGCACTGTGTACCAAACTTTTACCTTTTTTCCACCTTGTTCGCCGGGTTTCCATTTTGGCAGCGATTCTACCACGCGAATGGCTTCTTTGTCGAGCAAAGGGTCAACGCCGCGGGCTATTTGCACATTTTCTACGCTTCCGGTTTCGGTTACCACAAAACGCACATACACTTTACCCTGAATGTCGTTTTCACGAGCAATGTTGGGGTATTTAATGTTTTGAGCTATGTATTTTCTAAGTTCAAGGTCTCCACCCGGAAATTCGGGCATTTTCTCTACTATTACAAAAATTTTCACTTCTACCTCTTCTTCTTCTTCATCTTCTACTACAATAGCGTCCGATTCGTCGGCGTCGGCAGAAAAATCCATATCATCGTCGCCTAAGTCTTTTGTATCTTCTACAATTACTAATCGTTCAGCAACTTGAGTAGGTTGAGGTTTGTTTTCCACTTTTTCGGGTTCGGGTTGCTCTTGACGAGTTATCTCGGTCATATCTTCATCTACCACAGCACCGTCCATTTCAATGGCATCAACGACTCCGGTTGACGATTCCCACTCAAAAGCGGTTAATATGAGTCCTAACGATAGAGCTAAACCAAACAAGAAAAATAATACCTTGTATTGTTGTAAATCAGCTTTGGGGTTTTTTTTAATTTCCATTTTGTTTAAATTTTTTAAAAGTTACCGACAGGGTTTTTTCAAAATTTTTCTTTAAAAAAAAGAGTTAAACCTTTGATTTATTTATATTTTAGCTCAGAAACCCTGTGCAATTTTCGTTGCTAATATATAAACTTTAATTTGAAAAAAGAATTTTTTTTAAAATTTATAAAAAAAAATTTACTTTATTAAACAAAACTTTTTATTTGACGTCTATCTAAAAAGTTTATTCCTTTGATTTTCTGCATTATAGAAGTTTAAAAACGATTGGAATGGTGTACCACATTTCGGCGGGTTCTCCATTTTGCCAACCGGCTTGCCAATTATTTAATTTTTTTACTATTCGCAAAGCTTCGGCATCTAAATCGGTATGAGTTTTATTGAGAAGAGACGGATTTTTAAGTTTTCCGGTTTTATCTATCAAAAAACGAACGTATATTTTTGCCTGAATATTTTCTTCTAACGCTTTGCTGGGATACACCATATTTTGTTTTATAAAATTTAAAATCTCGCGTTCACTTTCTTCTTGTGTTTTGCATTTTTGAGGATTAAAAATGGGTTTTCGATTGTAAAATTCCGAAAAAACGATTTCTTCTTCGTTTTCATTGGCATAGATTATTGGCTGTGTATTTTCATTTTCGGGCAAACGAGTTTTTTGCTCGTGTTGCGAAAAGGACGGCGTTTCATCTACTATGCTAAAAAAACTTTCATTATCCGAAATTCTTTCCGGTTGAGAAGGTTTTTCAATGCGCACTATCTCCAGAGGAATGTATTCTAAATCAAGTTCAATAATATCAGTAGGTTGCGTAGGGCTTTTTTGGGTTGTAACAAATTCAAAAACAAAAAGAATTATCAATAAGCTCGTTATAAAACCTATCTGAAAAAAGAATAATCTTTTATTTTCTAAACTAAATTTGTCATATTTTTTTATTTGCATGGCAGAATTTATTTTTTTTTAATATTGAATGTAATTGAGCGGATTTACAGGTTCGTGATTTTTTAACAGTTTAAAATTCACTACTTTATAAATCCTTTCGTCTCCCATTTTGGCTAAAAGCGCACCTTCGGCAACCGAGTCGTTTATTTGTGGCAAACATTGCGAAAGATTTTTATAAATGCTTTCAAAATTGTTTGAATGTTTTATTCTAATTTCATATTCGCTAACGCCCCATTCTTCTTTCTTCTTTATTTCCAGCACTTTACCATTTTCAATCGCTCTCACCGGCATGTCGGTAAACGATGCAAAGCTCACTTGTTTGTGCGAAACTTGGTATTTTACCGAAAACCAATCGTTGCCTTTTTTTATTTTTTTTTTGATTGTTTTGTTAATAAAAAAAGGGGTAAGAACGTTTGCATGCAAAGGTACCGGACTATTAAATTCTTTTTTAGAAAACGTATAAGGACTGTTTTGAGCCAAAAGTAAACTTTTTGCCAAAGCAAAAGAGATTAAAACAAAGAAAAGCAGGGGCAAACCGATTAAAAACTTCCTTTTTCTGAGCCAAAGCGATTCTTTACTTGCAAGCATCAAAATTCGGTCTTTTATTTTACTATCAGAAAAAGAACTTTTTAGATAATTATTTATATTTTTTATCGAAAGTTTAAGAATAAGTTTTGAATATTCGCTGGGAAAATTCACTTTAGCTAAATGCGAATCGACTATAAATTCATGTATTTCTTTTATTTTTTGTTGCAAAAACCAAACAACCGGATTGAACCAAAAAAAGATTTTTATAATTTCAACAAATAAAATGTCGAGCGTATGATATTGATTAACATGTATTTTCTCATGTTGAAGAATTTGTTGCTGTTCTTTTTCCGATAAGGAATAAAATTTTTTACCCAAGTAAATATTTTTAAAAAATGAAAATGTTTCGGCAACGGGCAAAGAGCTAATGATGCAATATTTTCCATCTTTTGTGCAATCGTGTTGGCTTTTGAGAATATAAAGTTGAATAATATTTTTAAAAAAAACGATGAAAAAATAGAAAGCGATTGAAAAATAAAGCCATGTTAGAATTTTTAATAGTTTTTGCAAAAACATTGTTTGGGCAGTTTGTTCATGGGTTTTTACCGAAACAATAGCCAAATAATTTTGCGAATCTTGCTCAAAACTCTCTATGGATTGCATTAATAACCAATTACTTGACTCTATAAGCGTGTAAGGAATGGGTACTAAAGGCAGCAATAAACTGATTAAAATAATTGAAATTAAATAAATTCTGTTCCATTCAAAATACGTTTCTTTATAAAATAGCTGAGCATAAAGGACGTATAAAACGCCCAAAATGATGCTGGATTCGGCTAAATATAGAAAGAAATTTACCATTTTTACGGTTATTTATTCATTTTATCGATTATTTTTTTTATTTCTTGAGTTTCTTTTTCGCTCAAATTGTTGTCTTCTACCATAAATGAAACCATTTTTTGATACGAATTGTCGAAATAATTGTGTAAAAAATCTTTAAAACTATGCGTTTTGTATTCGGTTTTGCTAATGAGCGGATAATATTCATACGTTTTTCCGTAAGCGGTGTAGGAAACGAACCCTTTTTTTTCCAAAATTCGCACTATCGACGAAATGGTATTGTAAGGTGGAGTTGGCATGGGCATTTTTTCAATAATGTCTTTTACAAAACCCTTTTTTAGTTTCCAAAGAATTTGCATTACGCGCTCTTCTGCTTTTGTTAAACTTTCCATTTGATTTTACTTTGTCGGCATCTCTTAAAACTCGGCTTCTTCATTGTTTCTTTTTTTGAACGAAAATTGTAAAATTTTTTTTTCGTTTATTTTGTTAAAAAACTCTGTTTCAGCGAGTTTGTAGAGATGCTTTTGTTTAATAAAATAATTTCTTTTTTCGTTACAAAGATACAACGTATTTTTCAGTTTTGCAACTATTTTTTTAGTTTTATAACGTATTTTTCAGTTAAAAAAATGTTAAAAAAAAATATTATAAACCAAGTGATTGATTTATAATATTTTAATTATTTTTATAAAAAAAGAAAAATTCGATGAAATGAAAAAAAACGTTAAAAAATTAGTTTTTTTGAAACATTAGAATTATCTTTGCAAAAGTAATTCATTTGAATTTACATAAATCCTTAACTCATACCTTACTTTGAAAACATTCAAACAAGGCTTTTGCCAAATTTGAGTGTTTTTTTTATGTCGATTTTTTTTTTGCTAAATTTTTTTTTTAAAATATCAATTTAACAATGTAACCATTTAAACCGTGTCCATAAAAGTTTGTTCCACTTTGTTGAAAAGGACAATTCCGAGAGCCAAAACAAACAAGGTAAAACCCCCGCTGTAAGCCAAATGCGCCCAATCTACTGTGCCTTCGCCCAGCAAACCGTAGCGGAACGTTTCGATAATGGACGTGAGCGGATTGGCTAAAATGAACATTTTGTATTTTTCGGAAAGCATGGAAGTTGGGTAAATAACCGGAGTTACGTACATCCAAAGTTGTACACCAAAGCCTATGAGATTAATTAAATCGCGATATTTGGTGGTGAGCGACGAAATAATAATTCCAAATCCCAAGCCCATGAGTGCCATCATAACAATTAAAACCGGAATAAGCAAGGCGTAAGCATTTGGCTGAATATCAATTCCTTGTGCCAGATAATAAACGTAAATAACGGCAAAAAGTAAAAATTGTATGCCAAACTGAATGAGATTGGAAATAACCACCGAAATAGGCGTAACCAAACGCGGAAAGTAAACTTTTCCGAAAATTCCGGCATTGGCGACAAAGGTGTTAGCCGTTGAGTTTAAGCAATTTGCAAAATATTGCCATGCCACTATTCCCGAAAGGTAAAACAAAATAGGCGGTAAACCATCGGTTGAAAGATTGGCTATTTTACTAAAAACAATAAAATACATGAAGGTAGTAAACAGTGGATTGATGACAAACCACAGCGGTCCGAGTATGGTTTGCTTAAATTTGGAAACAAAATCGCGCCGTACAAAAAGGCTTATCAAATCGCGATAACGCCACACTTCGCGCAAATTGATGTCGAGCAAGTGGCGTTTGGGTTTTATTATCAAAGACCAATTTTCTGTTTTATTCATATATTTTATGGTTCTATGGTTCTATGGTTCTATGGTTCTATGGTTAAATTGTTAAATTGTTTTATTTTTTTATAATACAATTGTTTTTTTTATAAAAAATAATATTTTTTTAAACCAATTAACAATTAACAATTAACAATTAACAATTAACAATTAACAATTTAACAATTTAACAATTAACAATTAAATTATCATTCCTACTCCAACGGTTTCGTTTGTTCCTTCGTCAATGAGAATCAAGCTTCCGGTTTGGCGGTTTTTGTTGTACGAATCGAAAAACAACGGTTTGGTGGTGCGAAGTTTTACTCGCCCTATTTCGTTCATTTTGAGTTCGTCTTGTTGTTTTACTTTGTCCAAAGTATTTACATTTACCTTGTAATCAAGGGCTTGTATCATGCAGCGAACATCTTTCGTGGTGTGTTTGAGCGCGTATTTGCCTTTAAGTTTCATGGGCTTGTCGTTCATCCAACACATCATAACGTCAATGTCTTGACTTACTTGGGGTTCGTTGTCAATGGCTACTATCATATCGCCGCGGCTAATGTCGATGTCGTCGTTTAGTCGAATGGTTACAGCCATTGGAGCGTAAGCCTCATCAAGCTCGGTTTTGTACTGGTCGATGGCTTTAATGGTAGAAGTGAAACCGGAAGGCAATACTTTTACTTCGTCTCCTTTTTTGAAACTGCCACCGGCTATTCTTCCGGCATAGCCTCTATAATCGTGAAATTCATCGGTTTGCGGACGAATTACGTATTGTACCGGAAAACGCGGGTCTTTGTGGTTGTAGTCGCTGCCAATGTGAATGTTTTCGAGCAAGTGCATTAAAGTTGCCCCTTGATACCAAGCCATATTTTCCGATTTGTTTACCACATTGTCGCCTTTTAAGGCACTTATGGGTACAAAACGGACATCTTTTACATTGAGTTTTGCTGCAAAAGCTTCAAAATCTTTTTGTATGTTGTCATAAACTTCTTGGCTGTAATTCATTAAGTCCATTTTGTTTATGCAAACAATTAAATGGGGAATTTGCAGCAAAGTAGCAATGTAAGTATGTCGATACGTTTGTTCAATAACGCCGTGTCGGGCATCAACCAAAATGAGAGCAACGTTGGCGGTTGATGCGCCGGTAACCATGTTGCGTGTATATTGTACGTGTCCGGGCGTGTCGGCAATAATGAATTTGCGTTTTGGGGTAGCAAAATATCGGTAAGCTACATCAATAGTAATTCCTTGCTCGCGTTCGGCGCGAAGTCCGTCGGTGAGTAAAGCCAAATCGACCGTATCCGAACCGCGTTTGATGCTTGCTTGCTCAATGGCGTCGAGTTGGTCTTGAAAAATAGCTTTTGAATCGTACAAAAGCCTACCAATTAAGGTACTTTTGCCATCATCAACACTTCCGGCGGTTGTGAACCGTAATAATTGCATATCTAAATATGCTCTACTTGAAAATTCTTCCATAATTTTATGCCGTTAATTATTAATTATTAATTATAAATTTTATAAAACATTAATAATTAATTATTTTAATTTTTTAAAATTAAATCCCTTATTATTAGACTTTGGACAAAAATAGCATTTTTTTAATAAAAAAAAGATTTGTAAAT
>DYNA01000211.1 GCA_020721325.1 Paludibacter propionicigenes | reverse complement strand
AAAATAAAATATTTTTTCTAATTTGTAAATGTTATTTATTTACGATTACTAAATTAAATAAAAAAAATGATGAATACATAAAGAAATTGCAACATTTTGATTTTGAAATAATTCTAATTTCATTAGGTATTTATTTGCAAGAAGCAATTGACAAGGTAGATACATTAAAATTAGAGTTTTATAAGTATCACACCATCAATTTAATAAAAGAAATACTTGGTAATAAAAAACAACCTATTTTAAAACAAGAAAACTTATTTGAAAAATACTTCAATTTTCTAATTTCTTTAATTTCAGAATATAAAATAACAGAAATTAAAATTCCTAAACAAAAAACAAGCAATAGTGCAAAGAAACAATATGAATTTTTATGCACTTTTTTTGATTTTTATCATTCTCTTCATTTATTTAAAATTAATTATGAAAGCTATTGTTTAGAACAAAAAACAATCATAAGAGAGATAAATGAAAATAGGCTTGTGTTTTCATTTAGCGATGAAAAATCGAAAGAAATAAACTTGAAAAACGGACAAAAATATCAATGCCAGCACGCTTACTACATGGCTTTGGGAAAAGATTATTATGATGAATTAGACGAGCAAAATGAAATACGTAAACTTGATTGGATAGAAGGGCATGAACCAATAAATGAACAAATTGTACAACGAAAAATAGCCGACAAATCTTTTCTTATTGACAATGCCCAATTAGAATTTAAAGAAAATCATGGTAAAAAATTCAATACACATGAACTTTTTACTTTTCTTGAAATGCTTGCCGGAAATTCCGTAGCACGTTACGAGATAGAACTCTCTCAAAGCAATTATCAACATATCTTTTCAAAATTGTATGATTTATTTAAAAAAAATGAAATGTTTAGAATGCCAATTCGACTTATTTCAAAATCGGATATCTTGAAAATGATGCAAGATACTGTAAACCCAAATGAAGACGTAAACTTAGATATATTAGATTTTTGCACAGAAGAACTGAACACCGAAGCGAGTAATAAAAAAACAGAAGAAAAAATACTTTTTAAGCAAAACGACAATTATATCTTTTTTGAGCCTTTGCTAATCAATACTCCTTTTTACTTGAAAATTCATAATTTAATAAAAGAAAATGATTTAATTGATAATAAATTATATGAAAAATCATTGATAGAAGAGTTTGAAAAGCATGATTTTAAAGTAAAAAAATATGACAAAAAGGACAAAAACGAATTTGATTTGTTGGCTTTTAAAGATAACGTTCTGATTATAGGCGAACTAAAATCGACAGCGTTTCGTAAAACAGTTGGAAATTCTTATCGACTTAAATACCAATCGCTTGCCAAAGGTCGCACCCAATTAGATAAAAGAAAACAGCATGTAATAGAGAATTGGGCAGAAGTTGCCAGTGAATTGAATATTACTGAAATTAGCATTGAGAATATACGAATTAAAACGTTACTGATTGTTACAAGTTTTGATATGGATTATCAATATTATGGTGAACATCAAATGGTTAGTTTTTTTGAGTTGTTAAAAATTTTACAAAATGAAAAACAAAATTTTTATCGTTTTGAAGTACAAAAAGATTGTAATATTGTAAAACTTTCAAAAAAGTACTTGTATTTTGCACCCATTTTTTATAAAACATTCAAAGATTATTTAACTGATGAAGAATTTGCCTTTTGGCAATCCGAGTTTTTAAATTTTGATATTGAAAAAGAAAATGAAAAAATTAAAGAAAACTGGCTATATCCGATGTCCTCAAAAATATCAGGAAATCAATTGGTTGAAATTATAGAAAATTATCAATTTTGGGATTTTCTAAAAATAGATGAACCAAATAATTTAAAGGCTACATTTCAAATACCGGATAATAATGCTGAAAAATTTAAAAGAGCCTTATATTTTTTCTCTAATGTAGAATACGATAGCGCATTGATTTTATTTTTGGATTTGAGTAAAAACAATAACATTCCTGAATATCAATATTATACAGCATTGTGTTTAATAAAACTAAAGGAAAAGGGAATTAATAAGAAACAAAATCCAATTCCTTTTCTCGAAAAAGCGATAGAATTATATAGCCAAACGAAAGAATTTAGTAATGATATTTTGAATGAATGCTATTTTCAGCTTGCAAATATTTATTTTTTACAAAAAGACTATAATTTAAGCATAAAATATGCAAATTTGATTGAAAACACAGAAGATAATTTGAAAGTATTAGCTTTTAAAAGTTTACTATTCTACGAAAATAAGAATTATGCTGAAGCATTTATTGAATTTCCCAAAATATTTAGCCTATTGCATGATGATGTAAATAAACTGAAAGATTACGAATCTTTTTTTGAGAAATATTTCATAAAACTCAATGAAATTCAGAATAAAGGTTACAATGAATATCTTGCATTTGGCTTTATACATTTTTATAAAAAAGAATACGATATTTCAATAAAATATTGCAATGAAGCCATAAATTTAAAACCCAAAGAAGCCGTATTATACAATCTTTTATCCTATTCTTATGCTGGCAAAAATGACATAGACTCGGCAGTAGTTTACATGGAAAAAGCAATTGAAATAATATCTGATTCTGCTGATTTTATGGATAGATTGGGGCATTTATACGAAAAACAAAAGAAGCTCAATGATGCTTTGGCTTATTTTAACAAATCAATTTCTTTAAATAAAAACTTTTACAGGGCATATTACAATAGAGGAATAATATACGAACTTCAACATAAAAACAAAGAGGCTATATACGAATTTTGGCAATGTATTCAAATAAATCCATTCTATTCAATGGCTTTTGATGCTTTAAAAAGAAATTACAAAAAATTGAATAGATTAAAAGCTGTAAAATTTACATCAATGTTTCAAGAGATAATTATTAAGAATGAATAAGCTTTTGAATTGATTATATGATATTTGTTAAAACATGGATAGGACAAAGTTTATTATAAATCTTTGTCCCAACCCATTTCTACTAAGTTTTGATAGAAATTGTAGTTATTATCCAATTCTTCGCTTATCCAAGTTTCAATATCTAATTGTTCTTCTGCCATTTCTCTGTATTCGTCATCTCCTGGCATTTCTGCATTAGCGGCGTTATCAGCTTCTTCATAAATGTATTCTTGTAGCTCTTTCAATGAATTGAATACTTTATTTTTTTTACTATCAGATACTAATTCAACTTTTTTATTAGAGTAATCCCATTTAAAATTACTACTTAATATTTCTTTAATTGTCTTTTTTGCTTCTATTATCCAAGGTTCTTCGTCTGTAATTTCGTTTCTTTTGTGAAAATTATAAGCTATTTGTAATATTTCTAAAAGCATTTGCCTTGCTTGTTCCAATAATTTATTTTGCTCTTGCTTATCTTTTGTTTTTGTAATGGATTGGCAAATTTTATATTGCTTAGTATCTAATTCATATACTCTTCTTGCAATTCGTTTATCATTAATTTTTATTTCGTTGTCGTCAAAATCAAAGTTTGAACGCATTGTTGCAGGCAAATTTGATAAAATGGATTCAATTTTTACATAATTCATAAGTGGAACATAAAATTTTTGACATACAAAATCTTCGTTAACACTAAACAAATTATCTGGTAAACTTTCAATGTAATTTAAAAGCTTTTGTACTATTTTTGATGTTTCTAATGATTTTTTTGTTGAATTTAATTTACCTCTTTTTATATCACGAAGTTGCGATGAAATTGAAATAAGAATATTGTCTGGTTCAATAGCATCTTCTAATATTTCAATTGCTCTTTCAATTTCAAAATTCACAACTAATTTTTTTATTTCAGTTTTACTATAACTTTTCAGATAAGATTGTATCAGTTTAATATCCTCTTCTACTCTTTTTCGTTTATACGAATTTACAAGTTCACGAAAGATTTTTAAAGCCTTTTGAAAGTTTAAATTAGCAAGTTCTTGCCTTTTTATCTTTTTGTAAGTTACCCCTAATTTTAACTGCGAAGCACCAAGCCCATAAAACAGTTCTATATTTTGAGGATTATGTTCAAAAAGTTGGATACTTAATTCATTAGATTTCAAATAAAATTCTAATGACAAATCTAAATTACCATATTCTATATAGACATCACCGAGTTTTGAATACGAAATTGCCAAACCGTTTTTTAAACTTTCATTTTGTGGATTGTGCTCGTAAAGTTCTTTACCCAATCTATTTCCTTTCAGATAATTCTCTAATGCCAAATCAAAGTTTCCGAGTGCCTCAAACACTTCGCCTAATTTTGAGTACGAAACAGCCAAACCGTTTTTAAAATTTTCATTTTGTGGGTTGTGCTTATAGAGTTCTTCACTCAAACGATTTCTTTCCAGATAATTCTCTAATACCAAATCCAATTTTCCCAGTGCCGAATACACCTCGCCTAATTTTGAGTACGAAATCGCCAATCCGTTTTTTAAACTTTCATTTTGTGGGTTGTGTTTATAGAGTTCTTTTATTAAAGAAAGGCTATTAGTATAATTCTCTAATGCTAAATCTAATTTTCCAAGTAACAAATATACATCACCTAATTTTTCATAAGAAACCGCTAACCCAAATTTTATACTTTCATTTTGAGGATTGTATTCATAAAGTTCTTTACTCAATCTATTCATTTCCATGAAATTATCTAATGCATTGTCTAATTTCCCCATGTCATAATAAACCCGACCAAGCATTTGAATAGAAACAGCTAAACCGATTTTATGTCTTTCGTTATCAGGTTCTTCTTTAATTAATTCAATTTTAATTTTATTAAATTTCTCATAATTTTCCAACGCAACCATCGTTTTTCCGAGCAGCATTTGAATAGTAGCTATATCTTGAATACAAACACTTTGCCTGTCTTTATCGATGCCTTCAAAAATCGTTTCAGCAGTTTCTATGGTTTGCAAGGCAGGTGTTAATTGCCCAAAGGTGCGGTAAGTTCGCGATAAAGCAAAGCATAAACGCCCAAGCCAAGAATTTTTCTCTGCCTTAAATATATCCACTACATTTTGGGCATAAGGCACGTAAAGGCTTTGGGTGCTGAGGTGTTCGTTGGCTAAAATGTTTTCTAAGGTTTCTATCAATTCTTCGGTGCTGTCGGGTGTGGGTTTTAGTTTTTGACGTATTACTTGGGCTACCAAAGGGTGTATGCGGTACTTTGTGGCTTTTTTGTTGAGCCAACCGCCTATTATCAATTGTTCGAGAAAGTCCTCAAAGTCGTTTTCGTTGTCGGATGCTATGTTCCACATTCGGTTGAGGTGCTTGACGGCTACATCGGTATTGGCAAAAAGGGCAAACTGTTTCAAAAAGGCTTGGTTTTCGGCACTTTCGTTTTCGGGTTCAAAAAGGGCTTCAATGTAACTATTTAGCTTGGTTTCTTTTTGTTTGTCGGTCATGTCGGCGTGCAAACCTACGGTTATGTAGCGGTTGAGGTCTGGGTGCTTGGTGTCGGTTTGGCTGAGGCGTTCCAAAATTTGATGCGGAGTAAGCAATATTTTTTTTCCAATTTTTGCCGAAAGTTCGGTTAGCAAGGTGTGCTTATTGATGTGTTGCAACAATTCGGGCAAACCTTCCATCGTTTTACTATCGGGGTAGTGGTAAATAAATAAGGCTTTGGCATCGTTCATTTCCAATTCGTTTACATCTATTTGTACAAAGTTATCGGGTACAGCCCGCGAAGTAATGAGTAGTTTAAAGCCCAAACTTTTCAAAAAACCTTCGTTTTCGGTCAGTTCTTTGGCATTGTTGGCATTGTCGATAACCAATAAGTTGTTGCCTGCCAAGCTTTTCATTTTCATGGCTATTTGGTTCAATTGGTCATTGGGGTCGGGAAATTGTTTTAAATCGATACCGAAATATCCATGTAAACCCTGAATAAGTGCCTCGTGCAGTGAATATGTAATCAACGAAATCCACGCCACGTAGTCGAATGCCTGTATGTAGGTTTCAGTATGCACAAATTCGAGTGCCAGCGTAGTTTTTCCAATGCCGCCCACGCCGTTGAGCAAGGCAATGGACTGCCTTTGTTTGAGTTTTTCGTGTATTTCTTTCAATTTTTCGTCTCGTCCTATGCAAAGGTCGGGAGCTGCTGGTAAAGATGTAAGTAGTTTTATTTGTTTATTTTTATTTGGTATATTATCCCATATAATTTCTAAATCCTGAATATTTAAAACCCATTCCGGTAATTCTTTTATTGGATTATTTCTTAAATCAAGCTTCGTTAGTTTCTTTAAATTTTTAATAGGCGAAATATCAGAAATCTGATTTCCTTCTAAGTCTAATTTTTCAAGGTTGGTTAAATTACTTAAAAATGAAATATTTTTTAAACTCGTAAATTCCAAATTCAGAACAGTAAGATTTACAAGTTTTGATAATATTGAAAAATCGGAAATTTGATTTTTTTCTAAAACCAATTCGATTAAATTAGTTAAACTTTGTAAGGGCTCGATATTGCTAATCTGATTTTCTTTTAGAAACAATTTTCTTAAATTCATTAACCCTGAAAGTGCCGATATATCAGACACTTTGTTTTGGTTTAAACCAATACTTTGAAGGTTACTAAGATTAGTTAAAGATGATTAAAGTACTCCCATTTCCTTGACCAAAAAAACTGTTTTCTTAGTTGAATTTCA
>DYNA01000210.1 GCA_020721325.1 Paludibacter propionicigenes | reverse complement strand
ATAATTTAACATATTTATGTATATAGATTGGTGTATTGTATATACCCCAGATTTTATTATTAGCTAACTGCAACTTTTCCAAAGTTTTAGAACTTTGGAAAAGTTAAATAAAAACTTATTTTCAAACTAAGAAAATAGTAAAATCTGAAATAATAACCTTTTACCTTATAAATCCAAAAAACAAAGAAAAAAAAACAAGCTCTTGTTTTTTAAAGAACAAGAGCTTGTTAGCTTAAATTATTGAGCGGAGAAAGAGGGATTCGAACCCCCGGAAGTATTACCTTCAACGGTTTTCAAGACCGCCGCATTAAACCGCTCTGCCATTTCTCCTAAAGCGGTGCAAAAGTAAATCTTTTTTTTATACTACAAAAAAAAAAATACATTTTTTTTAAAATTTTTACACTTTTTTTTAAAAAAAATTGTTCGCTTTTTTTTATAAATTTATAAATTATTGAATTATAGAATTTTAATTATTATTTTTTTTTTAAAACTAAATGTTAAATTTTTATTTTTTTACAAAAAAAAAAGTCATTCACCCCAAAGGCAGAGAGAAATTCTCAAAGAACTCGGTTAGCAGAGAGTTAGCGTATCAATGATTTGCAAAATACGAAAATAATAATAATCAATAAGGTATTTATCAACAAATTGATACGATGACTTGCCGTTTTTTAGAAAAAATACATTCCTTTTTAATGTGATTGTTATTTTGTATTTAGAGGTTGTTTGGCTTTAAAGAGTGCTTTATTTATATCCTTTATTTTGGTTATTATCAATATATTGTGTCCCCAAGGAATTTGTCCAACAAGTTGTTGGATTTTTTCAAGAGAATCAATATTGGCTGGTAACGAACTTTGTGCAACAAGTTGTTGCACTTTTATAAATTGCTCGTTATAAAACAAATACCAGCTTTTAACATAAAATAAATTTCTTCGTGAAAACCCTTTAATTTCAGGAAATGCACTATGCAAATCGTTTGATAATTGTTCAATTACAGCGTCGCCCCAATTTTTATTTGTCTGTTTTTCAATTATATCCTGTCCTAAATTCCAATAAAAAGATAATAATTCAACATTTACAGCAATTGATGCTTTAATTTGTAATCGATATATTTTTGCTTCGTAATCATTCAATTGGCTAACCGGTTAGCTTACGCCCCCTTGAGAACCGTACTCAGCAAGTTTCCCCACATACAGCCCAGAGCATCTCAAAAGGCAGAGTTTTGCGTTAAACTGCCCGGTTGTTAAACGTACTTTTTTAATTTTTTTTCTACAAAAATACACATTTCTGATGAATAATCATAGCATTTTTGGCTTTTTCTTCGCCTTTCGGCAAAAAAAAAACAAAACGCTCCCCCTGCGCTTTGTTTCCCGGTATTTGGCTGCAAAAGCCTCACTTTTAGTACATTGTCCCGAAGCCTTAGCCCAACAATGGCTCACGCCTACGTCAGACCCTTCGGTAAGATACTACCGACTTAAGCGGTAGGTTACGTCAGATTTTAATCAGCGTAACAAATTAATAATCAGCATCTTGCCGGAATAACGAAAAATTATTGGCGGCGGTGCGGCTTTCGTATCTAAAAAGCACAAAAGTATCAACACTCACCGAAGCCTTAAACAGCACAAATGTATCAAATTACAGAGCCGCACTGAACGCTCAATAATATGTTATGCCTATCTTATTAATTTATATTTAATTGCAAAGTATTTTAACGAATTATTATGTTCAATACCTGTTTCCAATGAAAATTCTTTTAGTGCTTCTATTAGAAAATCTGTTTTAGATTTATATCTCTTTGGTATCAAACTAATAAACGTTTCTTTATCAATTTGTTCAGTATCGCTAAATTGTTCAATTTTGAATTTTTCTAAATTCTCTTTTGTTACACCTGCAAGATACCAACTTTCGATTTCTTCCTTAACTACTAAAATTTTGCGTTCATCAATAATATTGCTGAATTTGTCGTTTAGCCTGTTTTTTCGTTTTGTTACACAAAATGTTTTGTCTCCTCTTGCGTCAAAATCAGTTACAAATATATAATCAGAATGTATTTGTTTTTTAAGTGCTTTCAAATAATCAGTGACTATTTTTTGTGTCATACAAGCATATCTTATAATTCTAATGAAATTATAATCATTCTGTAATATTGGTTTGCAAACTTTTTCAAAAAGTCGTTCATCATCAGGTCCTTCAAGAAAAATGAACAATTGTTTGTATGTGTCCATAATTATAATTCTAATAGATTTTGGACATACAATTGGTCAATGCCTAATTCATTCTCTAAGAATGATTTGACCATTTCTTTTTCAAACGGTTTGATTATTGACGCAAAACCATTATCATTGCGGCTAATCAAGAGTAAATCTTCTATTTTAGTATGTTTTATAATTTCAGGATTGTGTGTTGTTATGATAATTTGTTTTTGATTTGATGCGTCATAAAACAATTGCATTAGTTTAGCAATTAATGATGGATGCACACCTTGCTCTGGTTCTTCAAAAATTGCAAGTTTTTTATTTTCAAAAAAAAGGGCGGTAATTATTGCAGCAATTGACACTGTACCGTCAGACAACAAAGAACTTGGAATAAACGTATTTGGATTGTATTTTTCCTTTACTTTGAATTGTAATGATTTATCATAAGACTTTTCAATGTCCAATTCTTTGATGAATGGCAGTATATCAGTTAATAAATTAGAAAATTTTCTTGTATGTTCCTTACTTTCTAATATATTTTTAATGATAATTGCCAAGTTTTCTCCGTTTTCATCTAATTCTGCTTTTGCTGTGATAGATGCAGGTTTTTTAGAATTTTTTAAATCGAAATCGTAAATAGCAATATCTGATAAATCAAATAAAGGTAAGGGGAATTGTTCTAAAATGGTCTTTTGTGTTTGAGTATTACCCTTTAATAAACTAAACGGTAATGGGAACAGACGTATCTCATTCAAATCTAACAAATATTCACTATTGTTTTTAAGAATTAATTTTAAAATATTTTCTTTTGATTGAGGTAATAGTTTAAATTTACCTTTGTTGTTTTTTAAAACAAATGTTTGTTCGGAAAGGTAGAATGTATTTTTGAAAATTTCATCTTTATTTGCATTCTTTTGTTTTAAGACAGTTTCATCTAATTCCTTTAATTCGGTTGTTATTGACAATGCTTCGTTTATAATTTCGTATTTATTACTCTTTTTTGAAGAGATTTCTATTGTGTAGTTAATTTTTTGATATTCAGATAGTACAAGTGTATTAAACTGTGTTTTACCTGCAATAGTTGCACCTTGGGGTTGAAAGTCTATTGAAATTATTGTATTTTCCTGCGCTTTTAATTGTATATTTTGTAAATATTCTAAACCTCCTTGTAAAGAAATCGCGTTTTCAATTCCATATTTTTGAATATCGCGCAAAAACCGAATAGCTTGAATAAAATTTGATTTGCCAGAGGCATTAGCTCCAACTATTATATTAATATTTTTAAAATCTAATTCTAAACTTTCAAAATTTTTGAAGTTTTTCAAAACAATTTTTTTTATTAGCATACCTTAAATTTTTTTATATGTATTTTGTTAATAATCATTTAATTTTATTAGGCATAACGTTCCAATAACCCCACATCTCAGGTATAGTTATTTCTTTTTTATGCTTACTTTGTGTTTTTATAAAACATTGTAAATAAATATTTTATTAAATTAGAGTGGTGGTTTTTGGAACAAAAACCACACCTTTATTTTAAAAATTACAACCACAAATATAAAAAACAATTTTCAAAAAACAAAAAAAATCCTAAAAAATCAGCATTCCATTACATATCTGCGAAAAAATCATTAATCGTTAATCATTAAAACCATTCACCATTAAAAACCAGCACCAAAGGTGCGAAACATATTAACCCAGTCTGCAAGGGCTGGGGGGAAAAAAACGCCACCCACACCGTAGAGACGTTGCATGCAACGTCTCTACATTTTGCATTGTCCCTACGGTGTTTATTCTGAATAAAATTTGTCTTCTGTCCATTTTTGCGGGTTGTTTGTAATGTATTCAAAAATGGTCTGATACGATTTATCATTGCCGATAATATGGTCGTAAAATCGGGGTTGCCATTCAAAATCGAAACCTAACCGATGTGCATGTTTTGAAACCGCCGATTTGTACGAACCGACAATTGCCGATATTGAATTTTTGCCCTGATTTTGAAAACGTTTTTGTCCAATGGATTGTTCGGATTGTTCGGATTGTAGAGACAACGCATGCGTTGTCTCTACGTTTGCGTTGTCCGTTACGTTTGCGTTGTCCGTTACGTTTGCGTTGTCTCTACGTTTGCGTTGTCCGTTACGTTTGCGTTGTCCGTTACGTTTGCGTTGTCCGTTACGTTATCGTTATTCAATATCAATATTCCGTGAACGTGGTTTGGCATTACAACAAATTCGCCCAATTCTACATTTTTTGCATGGTTTTTTATTTCGTACCATAAAATATCGGCAATTACGCCAACATTTGATAAAATCATTTTTCCTTTTTCTATTTTTCCAAAATAATGTTCACGGTTTTGGGTGCAAATGGTGATAAAATAGGCACCAGCCCAACGATAATCCCACGTTTGTAATCGTGCAGAAGGTATTCTATATTTATTTTTAAATTTTTCAACCATAAATTTTATATTTCAATAATATTATACATTATCGGGCAATTGTACGTTTATCGGTTACCGTAGAGACAACGCATGCGTTGTCTCTACACCATGCAACGTCTCTACATTTCGATAAAAAAAACATTAATCGTTTATCGTTAAACATTCACCATTAAAAAAAAACACTTCCCTTTCGTTCCGTTTAGGAACTTGGGAACGTGTGAAATTTGTTGCTGACATTCAGACGTTTCCATGTCCATAAGCGGGACGATGGAAAGTCTTTGCGTATATTTTTCATATATGCAAATTCATATTTTAGGATATATCTATATGGAAAAATAACCAATTTGAGACAAATAGATAATCTATTTTTGATTACAGGCAATAAAAAAACGATTATTCACGCCGAACAATCGTTTTTTTGTTTTTGTATTTGTGGCATTCTTAATATGGGATAGGCTGTATGTGTGTTCTTGTTTTTGCATATATGAGTAGAATATGCTTATATATGCAGTTTTTTACGAAAAATGCGTATATACTACGTTTTATTTTATGCAAAAATATGCAGCAATATGCTGTAATTACTACAAAAGGTAAAAAGGTAAGAAACAAAAACCTTATTAATTAGTCCTGGTAAGACGAAAACCGTAGAGGTTGTCGCGGTAGTTCGGGCTGCGGTAGCTGCGATAAGCCGAACGGCAGCGCTTGGCGTAGCCGTTCCACGAGCCACCACGCAAAACACGGCCCGATGCCGCTGTCAAATTCACAGGGTCTTTTTGCGGGCTGTTTTTGTAGTAACCGCTATCGTACCAATCCAAACACCATTCCCAAACATTGCCGCTCATGTCGTAAATGCCCAAGCTGTTTGCTTTTTTAGTAGTTCCTACTTCGTGAGTTGTACTTCCCGAATTTGAATCGTACCACGCATAATCTTTCAATTCATTTTCATTGTTTGTTCCCGCCCATTTTGTTCGGTTGTTGGCACCGCCACCGGCAGCATATTCCCATTGGGCTTCGGTGGGTAGAGCGTATTTTTTGCCTGTTTTGGCGTTTAATTTTTTAATAAACTCTTGTACATCATTCCAGCTTACAGTTTCCACAGGTAAGTTATCGCCTTTAAAGTTGCTTGGGTTTGTACCCATTACCGCTTTCCATTGTTTTTGGGTTACTTCGTATTTGCCTATATAAAAATCGGAAAGGGTTACTTGGTGAGTGGGCTTTTCGTCAGCCTCACCGTCAGTGCTTCCCATAGTAAAGGTGCCGCCTTTTACAAACATCATTTCGGGTTCTGTAAATTCGGGAATGTCAGTATCTTCTTCCCCTGTTACTGCTTCATCCGTTACCTCTTCTTCTGTGGCTTCTTCTGCTTTACCATTAAAAATATTGTTGAATATAACAATAAGCAGCACAAAGGCAGCAATAGAGCCAATGGCAATGAGCTGTTTTTTATATTGTACCCAAACAGGTATTTGAGGTTCGCCGTTTTCCAAAACTTGAACAAACTGTTTGGCTTGGTCGGCAAATTTGCCTTTGGGGTAAAGCCGCAAGTAGTTTTTAAAATCGGCTAAGGCGTTGCTGTTTATGGCAGTTTGCCAATGTTTTAGCTCTACTTGTTCTTTTTGTAGTTCTAAGGTTTCTTGTTTGCGCAGTTCGGCAGCTTTTTGCTCTTGCTTAATGCGTAGCTTTTCGGCTTCTTGGGCTTTTTTGCGTTCTATTTCGAGGGCTTTGGCTTTTTGCTTTTCCTCTTCCTCATGTTGCAAACGCTCTTGCTCGGCTTTGCGTTCGGCTTCTTGCTTGGCTTGCAAGGCTTTTAATTGGTCATCGGCTTGCTGTTTCAAAAGGGCTTCGTGCGCTTGGCGTTTTTTTAGCTCCTCTTGTTGTTTTTGTAGCTTTGCCTCTTTCTCTGCGGCTTGGCGTGCCAATGCGTCTTGTAGTTCCAATTCGCGCTTGCGCTCAGCTTCTTGCTCGTCAGTATTTTGTTTGGGGGCAATCGGTTCTACGG
>DYNA01000054.1:5030-24523 GCA_020721325.1 Paludibacter propionicigenes | reverse complement strand
TATTTTCGGTTTTAGGAATTAAGCATTGAGTAAAAAAATAATATTTTTGCCTAATCCCTTAGCCATAAAAACCTTATTCCCTTATTTTTTTTTGAGAAGAATAGAGGGATTTATTTTAATTTTTTTTTTACAAAATAAACAAATCAGTTCTAAAGCTTTGGAAAAGTTGTAGTTACGTAATAACAAATATTAAAATTTATCCCATTTTTAGTACAACAATTTCCAACGAACAATTACAAAATCAACATAGCATCGCCATAAGTACCAAATCGGTAGTTTTCTTTAACGGCTACGTGATAAGCCTCCATAATAAAATCGTATCCGGCAAAAGCAGCCGCCGTCATAAGAGCCGTTGAAAACGGTAAATGAAAATTAGTTACCATGCTCGTAGGCACGCTGAATTGGAAAGGCGGAAAAATAAATTTATTAGTCCAGTCGTCGCAGGGTTTAATTAGCCCTTGAGTAGAAACCGAACTTTCGAGGGTGCGAATAACGGTGGTACCAATGGCGCAAATTTGTTTTTTTTCTTCACGCGCTTTGTTTACTCTAAAAGCGGTTTCATCTAAAATAACAATTTTTTCAGCGTCCATTTTATGCTTGGTCAGGTCTTCCACATCAACACCTCTAAAATTGCCCAAGCCTACATGCAGAGTGATTTCGGCAAAATCTACGCCTTTCAATTCCAATCGTTTAATAAGTTGTTTGCTAAAATGCAAACCGGCAGTAGGAGCTGCCACTGCACCTTCGTGTTTGGCAAAAATAGTTTGATAGCGTTCCTTGTCCTCTTTGGTTGTTTTGCGACCGATGATTTTTGGAAGGGGCGTTTCGCCTAAGCTCTTGATGGTTGCTTTAAACTCATCGTAAGGACCATCGTATAAAAAGCGAAGGGTTCTACCGCGCGAGGTGGTATTATCAATCACTTCGGCAACTAAAAGACCGTTTTCGCCAAAGTAGAGTTTGTTTCCAATTCTAATTTTTCGGGCGGGGTCAACCAAAACGTCCCAAATTTTCATGTCTTGCTTTAGCTCACGCAAAAGAAAAACTTCTATATCGGCACCCGTTTTTTCTTTTTTTCCGTACAACCGAGCCGGAAAAACTTTTGTATTGTTTATCACAAAAACATCGCCATCGTCAAAATATTTAGTAATATCTTTAAATATTTTATGTTCTATTTTGTTTGTTTTGCGATTAAGCACCATCATGCGTGATTCATCGCGATTTTCTTCCGGAAATTTTGCAATAAGTTCGGGGTGAAAGTTGTAATGGAATTTTGATAACTTCATAAACTTTTTATATTCATTTTATTACTTTCAAAAAAAAAAAAATTAATGCGTTCGATACCTAAAAAAAAATTGGCAAAAAGAGCGTACAAAGATACTACATTTAAAAGCCGTTGTCAAGTGCAAATTAGATATTTAGCTGTTAAAAATTCTTAACATATTTATTTAGAGTGTATTATAATTGTTTGTTTGATAAGTTTTTCAGTTTTTTTTTTTTTTTACAAAAAAAACTTTTTATAAAATAGAATATTAAATCATTTTTCTGATAAAAAAATACAACTTATTTTTCTCTGTTTGTCCCTTTTTTTGCTAAATGTTGTTGCAATTCTATCATATTGTTATGAAGTTCTTCTTCGGGAATGTTTTGTGTAATGTCGTTTGAAATTTTAACAAATTTAGATATTTCGCCTTTGCTGTCGCGAATAGGCATATATATATCTGAAATACAAACAATTCTATTTTTTTCAGAAATGAAATTGATTTCATTTACCGGTTTTCCATCGTAGAGTTTAGTCCAAAAATCTTTGTAAGCATGTCTTTGTTCGTTGTTTTCAATTTCTACAAACTCTTTATGATGTTTACCGATAAGCTCATCGCGTTGTTTGTTCATTTTTTTGATATAAAAATCGGTAATATCTATCAAAACGCCCTGTTTGTCGTAGATGGCAATGGAAGCCGTTTTGTTTAAAACCTTCATTATTCCTTCTATTTCGAGTTTGGCATCAAGCAATTTTTCTTGAAGCACGGCTATTGTTTTACCGTCTTTGCGCGAAGCTTTGCTTTTTTCAAGAATTTTTTTGGCATGTTGCTTGGTTCGCTCTTCTGTTAATTTTTGTTTGCTTATGTCGTTGCCAATGAATAATATTTTTTTTATAAAACCATCTTTTTCCTTAATGGGCGAATAAGAAATGAGCAACCAAACGGTTTTTCCGTTTTTTCCAATTCGTTTTACGATGCTTTCATACGAATTTCCGCTAAGTACAGATGCCCAAATGGTATCGAAAGTATTGAGTTCGGTGCGTTCGAGGAAATATTTAATCGATTCGCCAACCATCTCTTCGCGTTTAAATCCTAAAATATCGAGAGCGGTGTGATTGATGTTTATGATTTTGCTTTCAATGTCTAATTCTGCTCGCAACACTCTGTTATCTATTGCATTGAGTATTTCAGAAATTTCTTTCTCTTTGTTTGCCAAAATCATTTGTGTACGTTCGAGTTTTTCCAAATTGAAGGTATTGAGACGTTCTTGTTTGAAAAGTTTTTCGGCTTTTCGTTCCGAGTCGCTCAATAACTGTTGAATTTCAAGCTCTTGCTTCTTGCTGGCTGTTATATCAACGGCTATATTCAATACTTTGTATGGCACACCTTCTTCGCTAAAAATAGGAGTATAAGTTTCCGAAAGCCAATATTCTTTGTTGTCAATAATGATGTTTTGTTCTCTTTTTTGAGGTTTTCCTTCTTTTAGTTTTGCCCATAAATAGGCGTTGTCTTCTATTCGGCTAAAAATTTTGCTAATTCCTTTTTCGCTCACCTCTTCGTGCGAAAGCTTAAAGAGTTCTAAGAATTCATTGTTTACTTTTACAATATTGGCATTCATATCAAGCTCGCAAACTAAAAACGAAGTGTCGAGAGCTTTTAAAATTCCTTCCATTTCTGATTGTTTGCGTTGAGCTATCTCTTGAGTGGTTTGCAATATTTCCAAGTTTTGCCGCATTTCTTCTTCCTGCATTTTCATTTCATACGATTTGTGTTCCGATTCGTCAAGCAATACTTTTGTCATGGTATTGATTTTTACGGTATTGAGGGTAGAAGCGAAATTTTCGGCAAATTTTTCTACAAACGCTATTACATAAGGCTCAAAGTTTACAAATGAAGCCAATTCTACCACACCAAGCACTTTATCGTCGAGCTTAATGGGTACAATTAATATATTGTTGGGATTGGCAGTGCCTAAGCCCGATTCGATTTCAACATAATTATCCGGTACATCGGTCATGTAAATGGTTTGCTTCTCTAAAGCGCAACTGCCTATCAATCCTTCGGTTGGAGAAATTCTTTTTTCAAGAAATTTTTTGCGATTGTAGGCAAAAGAAGAAACCAATTCAAAATATTTTTCGGTATTATTTTCATCGGTTAAAATGAAAATTCCTCCTTGATTGGCTTTAATGTATTTCACTAATTTGCTAAGTGTGAGGTCGCAAAGCTTTTGCAAACTGCCTACGTTTTGATGTACCAGTTCGTTAAATTCAGCTAAACCATCGGCAGCCCATTTGCGTCTTTCGTCGTCTCTTTGCCGTTTTTCTTCTTCTTCTTTGGCATGTTTTAAACTCTGACGCATCGAAAGCAACGAATTTCCCAACGTATCGTCTTTGCTAAGCGAAGTAAATTTACTTTCAAAATTTCCTTTTCCTATTTCGTTTGAAAAAATAGCCGTATTGCGCAATCCGCTAATTAAAGTATTGAGGGAGTGAATAATATCGCCTATTTCATCTCTTTTTGTATATTCTATTTTGTTTACCAATTTTCCTTTTGCCATAGTAGAAATGATTTCTACCAATTTTTGAATGGAATTAGTTACCGGTCTAATAATTAATGTGATACCTATAAAAAATAAAATTACGGCTATTATTACACCGCCGATAATTCCATCGCGAATTTTGTCCAAACCACTGTAAAGCTCGTATTCAAAAACCGAAGTAGCCACATAAATATCCAGTTGTTCAAAGTAATTAAAATAAGTCCATTTCCACTGTCCCTCTTCGGTTTCAGGCCATTTGTATCGAAATTTAATTTCTCCGTTTTCTTTTGCCGTTTTTAATTTTTTATAAAAAGAAGTTTCGTTTAAATCTTTTCCTTCAATGCCCGATTTGTTGATGAGCGAAAAACCATCGCTCGATACCACATAAGGATAGCCCGATTCAAAATAGGTTTTTGTATAAAAAATGGGTTTTAAAACATTGTAATCGAGCCGTTTAGCTCCAATAACCAAAATGCCTTGCACTTCATTGTTAATGATAATGGGTGAAAACTCGGCAAAGTACCAATCTTTGATAAACATGGCACTTCCGCTGTAGGTTTCTTTGTTTTCGATGGTTTTAACAATGGTGGTATTGTGTTTAATAATAGTACCCACCGCCGAACGCCCGTTTTCGAGCTTCAACGTACTGGAAATCAATAAATAGCCTTCCGGCGTTTTTTGATAAATCGATGCGACTTCTATACCGCTTTGTTGAAAAAATTGCACTAATTTATCGTTTCGTTGAATGATGGCACTGTCTAAAATCCAGTTGTTTACAGTAATTGTGTGATTGTTTCCAATTCTAAAATCGGTAGTAGTTTGGTCAATTTCAATACCTCCATTGAGGCTGAAAAATTTTTCGGCAAGGTGCATAGCCGAATTGATGCTGTTTATTTTCAAATCGGTTTGAACTTCAAGCAAATTTACAAGGTCTTCGATTAATACACTGAGCTGTTTGTCGGCTTTATTAAAAATTTCCTTTTTTTGAGTGGTGTAAAGCCAATAGCCTAATCCGGTAAAAACCACAATAAGCAATGCCGAAATAAATAAATTTATTCGGGCATTTAATTTGAGCGTATTTAAAAATTTTTCTACAAAATGAAACATATTGCGGTTGATAGTTTAATCTTTTTTTGATAAAAAATTCTTTATAAAAATAATTAAAAATACATTCTTTTTTAATTTACAATAATACTGAAAAATATTGAATAATTTTAAAATTTTAGTAAAAAAAAAAACAGTTTTTTTTTCTTTTTTTTGTAAAAAAAACTAATTGTTTTGTTATCAATATTTTAATTTTGATTTATAAAACTTCTCGACTGTAATAATAGTTCTTTTTTTTGAATTTTTAACGACACTTTAAATTCGAATACCAAGCTTAAAGTGTATAAAGTCAATGAATTTTATTTTAATAAAAGCAAATATATAAAAAAACAATTCATTCTTGTTTTTTTTGTAAAAAAATATTTAAAATTTGTTCTTTCTTTTTATTTTTGATAAAAAAAAATATGTGTTTATTTTTTTATTAAAAGCAGCTATTTTTTTTATTTTTTTATGTTACTACAATTTTAAAAGATTTAATAACAAAATATTTCTGGGCTAAAAAACTTTTTTTATTAAAAATTACTTCATTGATTGAATTATTTTAAAAGTATGAAAGTTTGGTATTTTATAATTGTAGTTAAAGGTTTGAAATTTTGTACAATTTATCGGCTCTTCTTACCGTTTCGGATATGGGAATGGATACAATATCTCCTTTTTTAGCTGTTTTTACATTTTCCAATTGGCATCGAATTTCTGAAATAGTGGTTTGAATAATGCCTGTTGTGGGTCCTGTAATTAATATTTCATCGCCTACATTTAATTCTCCGGCTTCGAGCGTAAACTCGGCAATGTTTATTTTTTTGAAATAATTTGTAGCTTTGGCTATGTAATTTTTAACTTTTGTGGCTTTTGAACCGTATTCTTTGCTCCATTCGCCGAGTTTTCTGCCCAAATAATAGCCGTCCCAGAAGCCTCGATTGAAAACGGTGGCTAATTCGGTTTCCCATGCTTGTACTTTTTCGGTGGTGTAAGTGCCTGCGATAACGGCTTCAACAGCTTCGCTATAAGCTTTTACCGTTTTGTAAACATATTCGGCAGGGCGAGCGCGTCCTTCTATTTTAAAAACTTTTACTCCGGCATCAATTATTTTGTCAATGAATCCAATGGTGCAAAGGTCTTTGGGCGACATAATGTATTCGTTGTCAATTTCAAGCTCGTAACCGGTTTCTTTTTCGGTTACAATGTAGCTTTTTCGGCAGGTTTGCAGGCATGCCCCGCGATTGGCAGATGAATTTTGTTCGTGCAAACTCAAATAGCATTTGCCCGAAATAGCCATGCACAAGGCGCCGTGTACAAAAATTTCTATTTGCATGAGTTTACCGGAAGCTCCTTTGATTTGCTCTTTTTCAATGAGTTGAGTAATTGTTTTTACTTGTTTTAGGCTCAGTTCGCGTGCCAAAACCACTACATCTACAAAGTGCGAATAAAATTTTAAAGTTTCTATATTGCTAATATTTAGCTGAGTAGAAGCATGAATTTCAATTTTTTTGGCGAAAGCCTCATTTAAAACGGCTTGGTCGGAGGCAATTACGGCTGTAACTCCACTTTCTTTTGCTATTTCTATGAGTTTTTTCATCAATTTAATGTCGTGGTCATAAACAATGGTGTTGAGGGTTAGATAGGTTTTAATGTTGTGTTCTTGGGCAATGGCTACAATTTTTTTAAGGTCGTCAGTGGTAAAATTATTGCTCGATTTGGCTCGCATATTGAGCTGTTCGATGCCAAAATAAACCGAATCGGCTCCTGCTTTTATTGCTGCCGCTAACGATTCATAAGAACCCACCGGTGCCATTATTTCTATCTCTTTTCTACTTAAAATCATTGTTTTTATTGGTTTTTTGTTTATCTTTTAAAAAAAATAAAAAAATTACTCCTTAATTATTTTCACATCTTCCACAATAATATCGTAAGAGTATCCTGCGCCAAAATCTTTGTTTATAGCAACCACGCCTTCTACAACAATCACATCGCCTACATTTGTTAAAATATTTCCGGTAACGGTAAGGTCAAATTTTCCGTTGTGTTGAGTGCCATCTTGCAAGTGTATCCAATTGGTTTTCATAATTCCTTGATTGTATTTCGTAACTTGAGCTTTTATTTTTACCATTTTACCGGCAAACTTTTCTTTTTCGGCAAACAATTCGGCTATTGTTAAAGCACCTTCTATGGGTTCAATTTTTACATCGTAAGGTTGCTCTTTTCCCATGCCGCTATGGGCTTGATTGATGTCCATTTTTACTTCCAAATCGGGTGAACTTGATATTTGATTTAAAAAATAAATGATTTCAAAAGTTTTGTTGAGTTCCTTGCTTGTAAAATTGGTCATTTCCAACGGATTTTCAAAATAATAAGTTTCACCTACTTCTATTTGCGTTTTTAAGGTCGAATACCAAGATTCTTCGCCATTTTCAAGTGCTTTGAAATAAATATATTGGTTTCCGTCAATAATTTCGGTTACTTGTATTTTGTGAACTCCTTCGGCTAATTCTTCTACATCAACCAACTGATTGAAACAGCTTTGTGTGATAAAGAGAATTACGATTGAAAAAAAAATTGCTCGCATTTTGTTAAATTGTTAAATTGTTAAATTGTTAAATTGTTATACTGCAAAAAGTTTAAATATTACCTTAAATAAATTCATTTTGATGTATAAAAATATTTTTTAATTTATTTATTATCAATTGGTTTTAATTTTATTGACGTAGTAAATGCAACTTAATTAAAAGTCTAATTTTAAACTATTTTTAGTATAAATTGTTTTATATTTATAAAAAATTATTACCTAAAATTCGTAAATCAACCTATCAATAGCTTTCTACTGATTAAATTGAAAGCATTTTGCAACCATTTGATACGGTGAATAGCAATAAATTTACGGGTTTTTATTTCATTATTCATTAATTATAGGCTTTCGCCTAAAAGAGTTGCAGAGCTGCAATCGACAATTTTAACTTGAACGAAATCACCTATTTGATGATTTTTTTTGTTAAAAACGACCACTTTATTTTGTGAATTTCTACCAAAAAGTCTTTCTTCCGATTTTTTAGAAGTTCCTTCAACCAAAACTTCAAAAATTTTTCCTACATCTTTTTGATTGCTTTCAAGGGAGAGTTTGTTTTGTAAATCAATTACTTCCTGCAATCGGCGGGTTTTTTCGTCATCGGGTACATCATCGGGAAAATTGCGTGCCGCAAAAGTATTTGGGCGTTCGGAATATTTAAACATATAAGCAAATTCGTATTTTGCCCATTGCATTATAGAAAGCGTATCTTGGTGTTCTTCTTGAGTTTCGCTACAAAAACCGGTAATAATATCGGTAGAAATACCGCAATCAGGCACAATTCGCCGTATCGCTTCAATTCTTTCCATATACCATTCACGAGAATATCCGCGTTTCATTTTTTCAAGAATACGAGAATTGCCCGATTGAACCGGCAAATGAATGTATTTACAAATATTCTGGTATTTTGACATAGTGTAAAGCACTTCGTTAGTCATATCTTGCGGATAGGAAGTTGAAAAACGAATACGCATGTTTGGTGCTTTAAGAGCCACTTTTTCAAGTAGTTGTGCAAAATTTATTTCTCCATTGTTCCAATTGTATTTGTCCACATTTTGCCCAAGTAGAGTTACTTCTTTATATTCTAAATCAAGTAGTTCCTGAATTTCGCGCAAAATAGATTCGGGGTCGCGACTACGCTCGCGTCCGCGCGTGAAAGGCACTACACAATACGAACACATATTGTCGCAACCGCGCATAATCGAAACAAAAGCAGAGATTCCGTTGCTATCGTAACGCACCGGACTTAAATCGGCATAAGTTTCTTCGCGCGAAAGCAAAACATTGATGGCTTTTTGACCACTTTCGGCTTCGGCTACCAATTTTGGCAAATCGCGATACGCATCGGGACCAACAACCAAATCGACCATACGCGAATCTTCAAGTAGCTGTTTTTTAAGTCGTTCAGCCATGCAGCCTATCACACCGATTAATAAATTCCTTTTTTTCTTTTTAATGCTTTTAAAAAGCTCCAAACGCCCGAAAACTCTGGTTTCAGCATTTTCACGTATCGAACAGGTGTTCACCAAAATAACATCGGCTTGTTGAATATCGTCAGTAACCGAAAAACCGTGCTTTTGTAGCACCGAAACCACTAATTCACTATCGGCAACATTCATTTGACAACCGTAAGTTTCTATGTAAAGTTTCTTTTTTCCGCTCTGATTTTTCAAAAGATTTGTTTGTTGTGGCGTTTTATATTCTTGTATATCAATCATTCGTACTGTTTTTTTCTAAAACTTTTTTTATTTATTTTTATAAAAAAAAGATTTTTATTTTTTTACAAAAGTAAATATTTTTTGAAAAAAATTAAGGACAAATCAATCTTTTATTTTTTTTTTTAAAGTTTTGTGAAAATTGAAAAAGGTACTTTAATTTTGTAAAAAATTTAATTTTTTTTTTACAAAAAAAAAAATTATTTTGTAAATATTTTTTTACAAGAATAACAGAATAAAAAAACGTTCTTTTTTTTAATTTTTCAGCTAAAAAATGAACAAATTATTGAATATTTAACAATTAACTAATTTTTTTGCAAATGAAGAGAAAATATCAGATTTTAAATGTTTTATTGGCTTTGGGTGTAGCCATGTTTTTGCAAACATCGTGCAATACTGCACCAAAAGACGCTGAACATGAGCAAGATAGCTTAAAAAAAGATTCGCTGCACGAAGAAAAACATCAAGTTCACTGGTCGTATGAAGGTGAAACAGGTCCGGCTTATTGGGCAGATGTGGTTCAGGATTGCGATTGCGGTGGTTCTGCACAGTCGCCCATTGATATTGTGGGAGCCTTGAAAGACAAAGCATTAAAGGCTTTATCTTTGAAATATGAAGCCAACGACCTTTTAGAAATGGTCAATAACGGACACAGTGTTCAGGTGAATTATCCCAAAGGTATTTTTACCATCGAAAGTGTTGAATATCACTTGGTTCAGTTTCATTTTCATGTAGGAAGCGAGCATTTTATAGCCGGAAAACAATTTCCAATGGAGGTGCATTTGGTACACGTTACGCCCGACAATCAAATAGCCGTAATTGGTATTATGATAGTGGAAGGCAAAGAAAATCAGTTCTTTAAAACTTTTTGGGCAGATATGCCAAAAGAAGGAGAAATGTCTAAAGCACTTAATTTTGATGTAAATCAAATTTTACCCGCCAAAAAGAATTATTTTCATTATGTAGGTTCACTTACAACGCCTCCATGCACCGAAGGTGTAAAATGGTTTGTAATGAAAAGCCCGATTGAAGCCAGCAAAGAACAAATTGAGCAAATTGGAGCTTTGATGCCAAAAAATAATTTTAGACCTGTTCAAACTCTTAATGACCGAAAAATCAGTGAGTTTTAATTTTTCTAATTTTTGTTATAAATACCGCTTTTTTTTTATAAAAATGCGGTATTTTTTCATTATTTGATTTTGATTTTATAATTTTTTGAATCCAAAATTCATTTTTTTTATTAATTTTGCATTGTTGGCTAATAAATAATTTTCATGGAAAATTTACATCAAAATACAAATGAATCGGAATACATAATTATTCCAAATCCGATTTATGACGTGGTTTTCAAGTATTTAATGGAAGACCTCGACAGTGCAACCATTGTGCTTTCTACATTGATAAATGAAAAAATTATAAAATTGCAATTTGAACCCTTAACTCATGCTGAAAAAAAAGAATTTGAGTTAGAAATTCAAGACCCCAAAACTCGCGATGATATTCATCTTTTTCATCTCGATTTTACAGCATTAATCGAACTGCCTGACGGCTCAGAAGAGCTGATAATGATAGAATTACAAAAAGCAAGCGAACCGGACGATATTTTCAGATTTAAAAGATACATTAGCAAAAATTTTCAAAAAAAGCAAAAAAAAGAGATTACCGACCCCAAAACGCAAGCCATTGAAACCATTGATAAACCCATTCGTTTAATACCAATTTTTATTTTAAATTTCAGAATAGAAAATGAGATTAACGATTTGTTAATCAAAACGAACCGAACAAAAGAAGGCGTTTTTAAAAATAAAACCTTGCAAAAACACAATGAGTTTATTGACAATTTGAGTTACGATATTTTGGTAATTCAATTGCCAAATTTGCATAATATTTTAGAAGAAGATTACAAAAATGACGAATATCGTCAAAAATTGTATCATTTATTGAAATTATTCGACCAAAAATCGAAAGTTAAAAGCAATGAGCATCGTTTGCGAATATTTCGCAAATTTTTTCCCGGTTATTTAGACCGCGTAATTAAGCGTTTGCAGGCTGCCTCTATAAACAACCCTAATTTGGAAGAACAAATGTATGCAGAAGATGAATACCTGAAAACTTTAATAAAAAGAGATAATAAAATCACATTTTTAGAAACCAAATTGGAAAAAACAGTTGAAGAACTCGAAAATGAAAGAGTTTTAAAACAAAAGAAAGAAAAAGAATTAGGTGAAAAAGAAAAAGAATTAGATGAAAAAGAAAAAGAATTAGATGAAAAAAATAAAACCATTTACAATTTAGCTAAAATATTGAAAGACAACGGCTTTTTGATTAATGAAATACAAAAGAAAACGAACTTGGCTATTGAAGTGATTAATAATTTGTAATAAAAAGAAATTTTGAGTAGAAAAATTGAACTTCTTGCACCCGCAAAAAATTATGAATTAGGCAAATACGCCATAAATTTTGGTGCAGATGCGATATATATCGGTGCGCCAAGTTTTTCGGCACGAGCCTCGGCATCAAATTCGGTAAACGACATTGAAAAGTTAAGTTTGTACGCACATAAGTTTGAAGCAAAAGTTTATGTAGCCCTTAATACTATATTGTATGAAAATGAGTTAGTAAAAGCAGAAAAATTAATTTGGCAACTTTATAATTCTGGAATTGATGCGTTAATTATTCAAGATTTAGGCATTTTAGAAATGGATTTGCCACCAATTCCATTGCATGCAAGTACACAAACCCACAATACCGATATAAAAAAAATTCATTTTTTACAAAACACTGGTTTTGAACGTGTTGTGTTAGCACGAGAACTATCACTCGACCAAATTGCTGAAATAAAAAATACCACACAAATTGAGCTGGAAGCCTTTATACATGGTGCTTTATGTGTAAGTTACAGCGGACAATGCTACATCAGTCATTATTTGGGCGGAAGAAGCGGCAATCGAGGAGAGTGCGCACAAGCTTGTCGTTTACCTTTCGATTTAGTTGATGCAAAAGGTGATATTCTATTGAAAAACAAGCATTTACTTTCGTTGAAAGATATGAATAGAGCCGATTATTTAACCCAAATGGTAGATGCCGGCGTTTGTTCTTTTAAAATTGAAGGACGAATGAAAGACGATACTTATGTAAAAAATATTACGGCATTTTATCGAAAAAAATTAGATGCTATTATTGAAGAAAAGCACTATAAATCAACTTCTTCGGGTATTTTTATTTTTGATTTTGCCCCTGATAGCGAAAAAACTTTTAATCGAAAATATACCGATTATTTCTTAACAGAGCGAAAAACCGAAATGCAGAACTTGCATTCGCCTAAGGCATTAGGAAAAACACTGGGAAAAGTTACGCAAAGTACAAAAGAATATTTCAAAATAAATTCTTCGGAAACAATTCAAAACGGTGATGGATTGTGTTTTTTCAATGAAAATGAAGAACTTATAGGCATAAGAGTAGAAAAAATAGAAGAAGATAAAATTTTTACGAAACAAAATAATTTGGTAAAAAAGGGATTTGAAATCTATCGAAATAATGACCATCAATTTGTAAAAAAGTTAAATTCATTAACAAATAGTCGCTATCTTCTTGCTAATTTGATATTTAAAGAGATTGATGAAGGTTTTACTTTAACTGCACTTTGTCATGGATACGAAGTTGAAAAAGAATTGCGTATAGAAAAAATTTTAGCTCAAAATATTCAAAAATCGGAGGATAATCTGAAAAATCAATTACAAAAAACAGGCGATACCGTTTTTAAAATTGCTAATTTGAAATTGGAGTGGTCAAAGGCATATTTTATTCAAACATCGAAGCTCAACGAATTAAGGCGCAGTGTTTTAGACAAACTTTATGAAACTCTTGGGAAAAAATACATTCGTACAGAAAAGCAAATAATTCTTAACTCGTTTGAATATTTTGAGAAAAAATTGGATTATAAGGCAAATGTTTCTAATTCTTTGGCGTTTAAATTTTATAAAAGGCATGGTGTTGAAGAAATTGAAAAAGCATTTGAATTGAGCGAAAATAATGAAAATAAGCAACTTATGATAACCAAGCTTTGTATAAAATACAACTTAGGCTGGTGCGAAAAATACCAAAAGCCCTCAAAAGCAGAAATACCAAAATACTTAAAATACAACGATAAAATGTTTTTATTGGAATTTGATTGTAAAAATTGTCAAATGAAAGTAAGTTCTTAATTTTTAAGCTTTTATACCCGAAACAAATCGTGTTTTATTGTTCAAATCCAAATGTATTTTGCAATTTGAAAACCCATTTTGCTCTAAAATCAGCTTGCATTCTTCTCCAAAATTCTCGTTTATTTCAAAATATATTTTTCCAAGGGTATTTAAAATATTAAATGCCAAATTACTTATAGCTGAATAATAAAGTAAAGGTTCATTATCACTCACAAAAAGTGCCGAGTGAGGTTCAAATTCCAAAACATTTTTGTGCATTTTTGTTTTTTCACTTTCACGCACATAAGGTGGATTACTAACAATAACATTAAGTTTATCGGTAATAGGAAAATTTATTTCAGGGTATTTTAAAATATCGTATAAAAAAAAATCAATTTTAAGGTTTAAATTTTGAGAATTTAAACGAGCAATTTCAAGTGCTTTTTCAGAAAAATCGAGTGCATAAATTTGCGCTTGTTGTAAATTTTTTTTTAGCGAAAGCGCAATACAACCCGAACCCGTTCCGATATCAAGTATGCTTATTTTCTTGTTAAAATTCTCATTTACAATTAATTGAACCAATTCTTCCGTCTCACTTCGAGGGATTAAAGTTGAAGAATTAATTTTGAATTTTAAATCGTAAAAATCGGCTTCGCCAAAAATGTATTGTATGGGTTCTGACTTAATCAAACGCTTTAAAACAATCAATATTTCTTCTTCATTTTCAACAAGATAGTCCAATTTAAAAAATATTTCTTGGCGTTTAATATTTTCTATTTTTTCTAATGCAATTTCAAAAAGTGAACGAATTTCATTTTCGGGGTAAAGAGCGGATAAACTTTCAAAAAAATGATTTTTTAATTCTATTATACTCATATTCAATGTTTTAAAATTCGTTTTACCGGTAGCCAAGAAGCAATAAATCCGATGAACAACACAACTGCTAAAACCCAAATTACGTCAATAAATTGCAATTCCACCGGATAAGGTGTTTCGGCAAAAGTACTTACCGGAAAGGTAACTAAATGGTATTTTATTTGCAAAAAAAGTAAAATTAAACCCAAAATCAAGCCCAATCCGGCACCAATAAGCGAAATAAACCAACCCGAAAAAACAAATATTTTATGTAGAGATTGTTTTGAAGTCCCTAAACTTTTTAACGTTTCAATATCTTCCTTTTTTTCTATCAAAAGCATGGTAATCGAGCCGATAATATTAAATGAAGCAATAACGAGTATAAAGCTTAAAATCAAAAAGATAGCCAATTTTTCCGAGTTCATTATTTGATTTAAAAAATCTTGCTGTTCATAACGATTTTTCACCATAAATTTTTTGCCAAGAATACTGATTATTTTTTCTTTTGCCGTTTCTTTTTCTTTTTCCGAAAGGTAAGGTTTTAATTTTATCTCTAAAAAACTAATCTGGTTTTTATAATCAAGCAGTTCGCGTGCAAAATCTATGGGAGTTATCACATACTTTACATCAAACTCTTGATTGACTGAAAATATTCCTTTGGGTGTTATCGACTTGCGTATGAAGTCTTTATCGGGGTTCATCGAAACCTTTGCTCCAATACGAGGTGCCCAAATTTGCAAAGGTTCTTCACTAATTAAAGCCACTGAAAGATAATAAGCTACGCCATAGCCTATTACACAAGTATTTACATCTTGCTCTTTTAGTATAAAATGTCCGTCATTTAATGCTGTATCTAAACCCGAAATATTTTTATAATTTTCTTCTACTCCTTTAATCTTCCCAATGTGTTGTTTATCACCATATTGAAGTAATACATTTTCCTCCACTACTTCCGAACTATAAAGCACTTCCGGTAACTTTTTAACCTTTTCAAGTTGCAAATTGCTTATAAAAACCTTGCCTTGAGCCGGATAAATTTTTATATCGGGGTCAAAATAGTTAAACATCGATTTTACCATAGTATCAAAACCATTGAAAACCGACAAAACAACTATTAATGACATAGTTACAGTAGCAACGCCAACAACTGAAATAAAAGAAATGAGGTTAATTACATTTCTCTTCTTTTTTGAAAAAAGATACCTTTGGGCTATAAACCATTCAAATTTCATTCAAAGAAAGCATTTAATTTTACGGGGTTATTTTTTCAATAAATCATCTATTTTTTCCATGTTGTCAATGGTATTGTCTATATAAAAACGCAATTCGGGGACTTTTCGGAGTTGCAATTTTACTTTTTGCGAAAGCTCATGACGTATTTCACGTGTGGCTGTTTCAATGTTTTTCAATACCAATTCTTTTTCCGAAGAAGGAAAAATACTTAGGTAAACACTGGCAAGGCTCAAATCGGGTGTTATTCGCACTTCGCTTACCGAAATCATTTTGCCTTGAGCATAAACTGCCGAATTTTTTCTAAATATTTCGCTTAAATCTTTTATAAGTAAACTGTTAATTTTTTTTTGTCTTGTTGTATCCATTTTTGTATTCTTTTCAAAATTTTACTTTTATTTTGCAAAATTACTTTTTATTTGTGAGCTAATCAAAATTTATTCAAAAATTCATTTTTTTTTAAAGAAATTTTTAATAAAATTATTTTGTTAAAAAAATAAAAAATAAAAAAATTACTCGGTTCAATCTACTTATATTGTTTTAAATTAGCAGTTTACAACCTTTTAAATAAATTTTTTTTTTTTAAAATTAATTTTAAATTTGGCTATTTCAAACATTATAAATAACTTGCCCTATCAAAAAAAAGATTTTAATGTCTATTTCGTTAGAAAATAAATATCATTCGGGCTATGAGAGAATCATTGGAAGTACTTGATAGTGTTAGGCTTAATTTTAATGAAGATGGGCTTTTGTTTTTAAATTTGACCATTGCTTTCATTATGTTTGGAGTGGCTTTGGGTTTGAAATTAGAAAATTTTAAACGAATTATCACTAATCCTAAACCCGTAATAGTGGGTGTTTTAGCCCAATTTGTTTTTATGCCTGCTATGACATATTTGTTGGTTTTAGCATTAAATCCCTCGCCCAGTGTAGCTTTGGGAATGATTTTGGTTGCTGCATGTCCGGGCGGAAACATTTCTAACTTTATTTCGTCTTTGGCTAAGGGTAATGTTGAGCTTTCGGTTACTCTGACGGGCATTGCCGACCTTTCGGCTATTATTATGACGCCTTTTAATTTTGCATTTTGGGCGGGTTTGTACAGTGCAACTTCTACTTTGGTCATTCCTATTGAGATTGATTTTTATGAAATGGTACGCATTATGATGCTTTTGTTAGCTCTTCCGGTGGCTGCGGGAATGATTTTTTCCTATTATTTTTCAAAAATTGCTTTAAAAATCATCAAACCGATTAAATTTCTGTCAATTATTATCTTTTTTGCCTACATTGTGGGAGCTTTGAGTTTAAATTTCGGTTATTTTTTACAATACATTCACTTGATTATCATTATTGTGCTTTTACACAATGCTTTGGCTTTTTTTACGGGCTGGAGTTTAGCAAGGCTTTTTAAACTTTCGCATCAAAATATTCGCACCATTACCATTGAAACCGGCATACAAAATTCCGGTTTGGGCTTGGTTTTGATTTTTAATCCCAATTTATTCAACGGTTTGGGCGGAATGGCTTTTATTGCTGCATGGTGGGGAATTTGGCACATTGTAGCCGGTTTGGGCATCGGTTATTTTTGGAATAAAAGACCAAAAAGTTTTTAGAAAATAAAAATTCAACAAACAAAACTTGCTTCGAACTGAAATTTTGTAAAAATTTTAAAAATTGGATTTTTTTGTAAAATAGATAAAAAATACCTCGTTTTTTTTAAAAAAACAAGTAAAAATTATGTTATAAAAAAAATTTACACACCAAAACGCAAAATCGTAATCTATTGAAATTTACAATTTTGCGTTTTAATATATTTTTTTAAATTTTTAAAACATGATAAAAAGTCAATAATTGGTTTTGAGTACAAAATACATAAACCCATTTTTTTTACTTTTGGTAAAGTTCTAATTACAAAACAATTACCTTGAAAATTAAAAAATCAAACGATATTCGTTTGCCAAAAAAAATAAATATCAAAAAAAAGCTAAATGCGGTCTAAAACCTGCGGAAAACGCTCTATTCCGTTTACAATTTCGTAAATGTACAAACGCCCTTCTTTAATTTCGTATCTATAAATAAAAAACTCTTTGATATTGGGATATTTTAAAGTTAAAATATTGTTTTTGAGTTCATAATTGAGTTGCGAACCCACCGCACCTTTGATAGAATAAACGCTTAAATCGGTGTCGTTTAAAAAATTGTAAACCAGACCACTAAACGAAAAATTCAATGAACTTTCTATTTGCTTTACTAATTGAAGTTCTTTATTTAAAATTTCTTTTTTTTCACCCTCCAAAGAGCTTAACTCCAGTGTTTTACTATTAATCCATAACTTGCACTCTTGTTTTATGAGTTCAACATTAAATTGCCACTTACCTTTCAATGGATTTTCTTGTGAGAAAATGGTTAGAGGAATAAAAATTAAAATACTAATAATGAGTAACTTAAATGATTTCATAAGAAATTTGATTTATAAATAATTTGTATTAAATAATTGACAAAATAAATTGATAGTAAGCAAAGTTCTACAAAAATAAAACAATACTATTTGCAAAAAAGGAATATAACGAATTGATAATCAAATAAATTATTCTTTCTTTGAAATAGTACAAATATTTTTTAGCAATATTTAATTCCTTAAAAAATTGCCCTGAATTTACGCTATCAGAAAATTAAAATATATTCTTGTACGATTTTGGATTAAAATTATTATTTTTTTACTTTTTCAACAAAAAAATTGCATAAATATAACTTCAAAATTACAATTTGATACAATAAGTAAAAAAAATACCTTTTTATTTTTTCTATAAATGCACTAATCGTACCATTTTTATACAAAATATATTAAAATAAATTAATTTTTACTAATTAACCTATCTTTTCTTTACACGAATAAAATGCAAAACAAGCTTATAATCAATTATTTAAAGAAAAGCATTTACACCGTAAAATATTTCATCATTTTGTTAATAAACAGCTTTTTAAAAATTAATTTACTCGCATTTTGCAAAAAATTCATTCTGTGTCAATTTCTTTTATCTAACATGTTAAAAATCAAAAAAATATTTAATCAATCTCTCATTCATTTCGCTTTTCTTTAATCATTAATTGGTTTTTCGAGAAGAGTAAGTGTATGTTTATCAGCATCTAAACGAGCTTTTATGCCTACGGGCAGAGTAAGTTTATTGGTAACATGTCCAAACGGCAAACCGTAAAATGCCGGAATATTTAAAGATGACAAACGCTTGAGCAAAACCTCTTTGAGGGTAAAAGAATCAGAATCTTCCGAATTGCATTTATTAAAAATACCGCAAACTATTCCCGAAGCTTCAGTAAAATCAGTTGCCATGCTTAAATGAGTTAGCATTCGGTCTATTTTATAAGGTTTTTCTCTAATTTCTTCTAAAAAAATAATTTTACCTTTAAAAGAAGGCAAATATTTTGTTCCTATCAAATGTGTCAAAACCACCAAATTTCCTCCAACCAATTCGCCTTCGGCTTGCCCGGAATGAATGGTATAAAGGTCAAAATCAACATCTTCACTTGTTTCTTCTTCGCGTTCGTAAGGATAAAGATAGGGAATTTTACCCGTTTGCAAAACATCAAACATCGTTTGGGTAGAAAAATCATTGAAGGTAGAACTTGCCACTGGACCATGAAAAGAAACCAAACCTATTTGTGTGTAAAGTGCGTTTATTAAAGCGGTTATATCGCTATAACCAATAAGTATTTTGGGATTTTTTTTAATCGTTTCATAATCTAAACCATCAAGGATTCGGGCTGTACCGTAGCCGCCGCGAATGCAAAAAATAGCATCAACACTCTGATTGATAAACATGTGCATCATATCAGCCGTTCTATTTTCGTCGTAACCAGCCAAATATCCATCTTTAGCTATTATTTGAGGTGTATAATAGGTCTTAAAACCCAAAAGTTGAAGGCTTGCCGTTGCCTCATCTACCTCATTTTGAGTTACAAAACCACCCGGAGCAACCATGCCAATGGTGTTTCCTTTTTGTAATTTTTTTGGTAAAATTTTCTTTTTATACA
>DYNA01000054.1:0-4930 GCA_020721325.1 Paludibacter propionicigenes | reverse complement strand
AAAAAATTTCTTTGTAAAAAAGATTGTTTTCAATGCGTTCAATGCCTTTGTTATCAATAAAATTGATGATTCTTCGTGCGCGAACGAACGATTCTACATAATCTTTGTCGTAATTGGCACGCGAAGCATCAAAACTATTGATGCGAACTTTGCCCGAAGCATGAATAAATTCGGTATTTCCGATGTACATGCCTACGTGCGTAACCTTTTCGGGCAAATCGTTACTTGCTTTGCGTCCGAAAAAAACCAAATCGCCCACTTCCAATTGCGAAAAATCCTTTTCCGTATCCACCAATTTCCCGTAAAGGGTTTGTTGAGAAGCATCGCGTTGCAATAAAATACCGTGCATAAAGTAAATATTTGACGAAAAACCGCTGCAATCGATGGCTTTCGCCGAAGTTCCACCCCAAAGATAAGGCAAACCCATAAATTTTTCGGCAGTTTGAACCAAATTTTCGCCCAAAGGCTCACGTTTCAACCAATTTTCTGCTTTTAACGTTTCCGTTTTCCTTACAAAAGCTTGGCGTTTGTCGGCATATTCGACTTTATAAAATTCGCCGGTGCTGTCGATGACCGAAAAAATACAGCCCAAAGCCAAATCCGATATCGGTCGGCTTGTTTCATCTGGTTTTGAATACGAAAAACCTCCTTGACGATTGTAAATCAACTTCTTACTTTCTTTATACACTTGCATTTCCGGCTCCGAAAGTTTGACCAATTCAAAAGTATATGCCCAACCAATGTAGCGATTAGGCGATTGAATCAAAATCCAATTGCCTTCGTCTTTCAAAATTTTTACCGGAGTACCCATGAGCAACTGAGTTACGATTTCCGCACTGTGTCTGCCTTCGCCGCGAATGGTAGCTACCGAATTAGTTATTATGGCATTAACAACTCGCTCTTTTTCTTGCGTAGGCAAAAGTTCAATTTCGGTGGCAATGTTTGGAAATCGGGTTTTGAAATTGGTGTTCAAATCTTCAAAGGCTTTTTCATTATACACTTTGCCTTTAAGCGTGTATTTACCTTGCGTTTCGTCCATTTCAAACAGCCATAAATCCACTCGTTTGTCGGGCGCATAAATTTGCTGAAGCGAATCTATCAGATTTTTAACTGCTTCTACTTCTTTATTTTCAATTTTATTTTCCGGAACATTGTCGCACGAAGCATGACCTATCCAAAGCACAGTTGCCATAAAAATAATTTTTAAATAGTTCATTTTTTTTAATGGTTAAATGGTTAAATGCTAAATTGTTAGAACTGTTATAAATTTAGTTTTACTATTTTTTTATAACAAATTGATATTTTTTTAAAAAATTAGAAACTTTTACCTAATTATTTACGAGATTATTTATTTTTATTTCTTTGAAAAATTTTTTTTTATAAAAAAAAGAAAAAAAACTAAAAATCCAAAAAATTATTTTTATAACCGAAAAGTTTTCGTATCAATTGGTTATACTGATGTGAAATTGGTTTTCGGTTTTTAGAAATAAAATAGACTTTGCGTTTCTGCAAACGGTAACTTTGCCAAAGTTTTAAACTTTGGCAAAGTTCTAATTAAAAGGCACTTACATAAAAACAAAAGCTCAAATTATAACCGTTTAAAGTATAGCAACAGGCAAGTCCGTTGCTCTTTACTTACTTGAACATTTGTCGATTAAAAAGAAAATCGATTTGTATTCCAATCCGCTGTGAGTAGAAAGCCCAATTTCGCAGGTTTTGCTGTTTGAATAAGCCGACTGGCATTCGTGAACACCTTCTTTGAGGTGTCGAAGTCCCCACTGGTTGATTTCGGGTTGCGAAAAACCTTTGTCGCCCGCAAAACCGCAACAGCCCACATTATCTGGAATAATCGCTTCTTCGGCACACAGATTGCCCAATTGCAAAAGTTTGTCTTTCAAACCCATTTTGGTTGTGGTGCAAGTGCTGTGCAAAGCTATTTTTTCCGGTATTTTACGAATGGTGAGTTTGTCGAGCAAAAAATCGAGCGCAAACTCAACGGGTTCGTACATTTTCAGGTTTTTATTCATCACTTTTCGCATTCGATACAAACAAGGACTGGTATCGACCAAAATAGGGATTTCGCCGCCATTGCTTGCTTTCCAGAGTTCTGTTTCGAGTTCGGAGCTTTTGCGGTCGGCTATTTTAAAGTAGCCTTTGCTCTCCCAAGGCATTCCGCAGCAGAGTTTGTTGAGGTTTTCGGGAAAAAGAACCGTAAAACCGGCGCGTTTGAGTACACGCATGGTTACATCAAACTGACTTTCAGGCTTTTTGCCGTCTTTTTTGCCCGCCGAGGCACTTCCCATGCCGCGACTGATGCACGAAGGGAAAAAGATTACTTTTTGCTCAGAATCAGCTATATAAGGTTTAAATTTCGTTATTCGGTTGGCAACCGGCATAAATTCAGTCCATTGTGGCACTAAACCAAAACTTGCCGAGCGAACGAATTGTGCCAACGATTTCATGTTTTTTGTGCCTAAAATCTTATGAGCTATCGAATTAGCAGTTAAACCCATTTTTGCAACACTCAAAACCGTATCTAAATTATCGGCTATTTTGGAGGCAATCCATTGCGAATTGCCTTCGTGCAATTCATTTCGCAAATGCTTAACCAAAATTCCGGTATCAATGCCCACCGGACACGACAGGGCGCACAATCCATCGCCTGCACACGAATCTACGCCTTCTTTGTAAAATGCTTTTTCGAGCAATTCATATTTTGGGTCAGACTCGTCGGTTTCCATTTTATTCATCAATTCTCTGAAAACCACAATCCGTTGTCGCGCGCTCATTGTCAGCTCGTTAGTTACACAATTGATTTCGCAAAAACCACATTCGATGCAATTGTCGATTAGAGGATTTGCCGGTTTATTTATTTTTATATTTTTGATGTGAATTTCTGCATCATCGTTGATAATTACACCTTTGTTGAAAATATTTTTAGGGTCAAAAAGTTTTTTAATTCGCTTGTGAAATTCATAAAGGTCTTGTCCCCATTCAAAAGCCACGTAAGGTGCCATATTTCTGCCTGTTCCGTGTTCGGCTTTGAGCGAGCCGTTGTATTTATTCACTATCAACTCGGCTATTTGGTGCATAAACTCTTTGTATTTCAGCACGTTTGCCGAAAGGCTCATGTCGGAGGAAAAAATAAAATGCACGTTGCCATCGTTGGCGTGTCCGTAAATAACACCATCGGTATATTCGTATTTATCAAGCAGATAGCGAAGGTCGGTGAGCGTTTCGGGCAATTTTGAAAGTTCAACGGCTATGTCTTCAATAAAAACGGTGGTTCCGGCAGGTCGATTGCCGCCAACCGATGGGAAAATACCTTTTCGCACGTTCCAAAGTTTATTGATTTCGGCAGGTTTGTCGGTAAATTGAACTTCTTTAACCAATTCGTATTCAGCAAGTTTGGCTTTCGCCAAAGCAATTAAATTGTCCAATTCGGGTTTGGTTTCCGATTCTATTCGTACCAAAAGAGCCGTTACGTTTTCGCCCAATTGCGCAATAAAATCGGGTATTCCATCGGCTTTTTCAACCGATTTAAGAGCCTTGCGGTCAATGAGTTCGATGGCATCAGTTCCCTTTCCGTTCAGGGCAATGGCAGCGCGGCAGGCTTGCTCCAAATTGGCAAAGAAAATCAATGCACTTGCCGAAAATGCGCCTACTTTGAGGGTTTTTATGCCTATTTCGGAAATAAAAGCCAGTGTTCCTTCCGAGCCAACCAACAAATGTGCAATGATGTCGATGGGGTCGGAAAAATCAATGAAACTGTTTAATCCATAAGCAATTGTGTTTTTAATTTTGTATTTATTTTCAATTTTCGATTTCCAAACCGGATTACTTTCCAATTGGGTTTTAATTTGTAATACTTCTTTTACAAAATCTTTTTTATTTTCTAAAAATGCTTTTCGCGAAAGCGAATCGGAAGTATCCAAAACGGTGCCGTCTGAAAATACCAAACGCAAGTGGCTCAGCGTGTTGTACGAATTGTAAACCACACCCGACGACATTCCGCTGGCGTTGTTAGCCACTATTCCGCCGAGCATAGCCGAATTGATGCTGGCAGGGTCGGGACCAATTTTTCTGCCAAATTTCTTTAAAATGGCATTTGCCTCTATTCCCTTCAAACCGGGCTGAGTGATAAGTACTTCGCCATTTTCGGCAAGTTTGTACTTTCTCCAATTGTTTCCTTTGAGTAAAATGATGGCTTCTTGCGTAACGGTTTGCCCCGAAAGGCTGGTTCCGGCGGCTCTAAAAGTAAGGCTAACTTGCTCTTTGTCAGCTAATTTAATTAGTTCAACAATTTCATTTTCGTGGCTTGCATTGATAACCACTTTGGGCAAATATCTGTAAAAACTGGCATCTGTGCCATAGCTCAATGTGCGAAGCAAATCCGTCCAAACGTTTTCTTTACCGCATATATTTTGAGATTCTTTTATAAAATTTTCCATAAAAAAAGAAATAAGGATTTACAAAAATATATCTTTGTAAGATGTATTACAAATTGCAAATATATTTCTTTTTTTATTATTTTTATAAAAAAAAGAAAATTATTGAATTTTTTTTTATAAATTACCTAAAATCGGTAAGTTGAACTTTAATTTTGCTAATATGAAATTGTTTTTCGGTTTTTAGAAATTTAGCTGTCGGAGTCGCTCGGAGCGACTCGCGCCAGCTATTTATTCCGAAAACCAATTTCACATTAAATTGAAAAAAACGTTGGCGTTCAAGCGCAAGTTGTGTGCATTTCTTTTTATCATTCATCATCAAGTAAAAATTTTTGCATTTTTTTTACCCGACAAGCTTATCAAGCAAAGGTTTTGTTGTTTTTTTACTTGACAAATCTATTTGAACAGCTCATAAAGTTGCTCGTTAATATAATTAGACTTTGGACAAAAATAGCATTTTTTTAATAAAAAAAAGATTTGTA
>DYNA01000053.1 GCA_020721325.1 Paludibacter propionicigenes | reverse complement strand
AATTCGACCAAAAACAAAGTAAGATGTAAATGTTATTTATTTACGATTACTAAATGAATTACTCTTTTTTTATTCGTATTTTCAAATATTTTTGTCATGAATGTTTTTAATTAGTTTTAAATTCTCGAACTACGATGCCAACATTTGGATTTATATAATATCCCTCCTTGTTAGGCATGCCTCCAAACTTATACCACTTTCTATCTCTATAATTTTGATATACTAATGATTTTTTCAATTTGATATTCCCTAATAAATATGGGGATACATAATTGTTATTATTAATATGTAAATCTATACAATTGGGATTTTCAATCCATTCAATACATATCCAAATACCTTCTTTGGGTAATTCTAAATTGTATTTCGAAATATTTACCTCAACTGTACTCTGAAATTTTAATGGGTTAATAATAATATTCTCATCAATAATGTCCTTTTGGGGAATGTTCAAATTACTATTTGATAAAATCCTAATTCTGTGGTAAGCATGACAATTATAATCTAAATCTTTTTTAATTTGATATTTTATTTTTTCTATGTATGAACCTATTTTACTTTCATCTTGAATTAATATAGCAATTTGACTTCCTATACTTCTTTTCCATATTGAATTATGTTTATTATAAAAAGGACCAGTAAATTTTAGTTTAGATTTAGTATTTCTTTTGGCTAAAATAGTTACTTCGGATAATTGAAATGGTTCTGGCTCTAAAAAAATAACCAGATTACTTAACTGTTCTATATTAATTAAGCTATCTTTATATCCTAATGCAGAAATTTTAATAATAGAGTATTCTTTTAGCTTAGGAAACTTAAATTCCCCCTTAATATCAGAGGTAGTACCATAATTTTTTTCTAAATAAACAATATTTACATATGGAATAATTTCCTTTGTTTTTTTATCTTTTACAACTCCTATTAAAATATCGTCTTGACAGTATATAGAATTTAAAATTGTAAAAAATATTAGAAATAAATATGTCTTTTTCATAATTAATTGCATTTGTAAAACTTTGTTGGGCAGAAGCCCAACAAAGCATAAATTAATTAACAACTAATTGTTTCTGTATCAGTGCCAGAACCAACTTTTATCCAAAAGATGTAATAGTTCCAAGTAGTTTCTCTATAAGCACAGTTTCCATCTGCCCAATCTCTTGTATTAGTTATATCTTTTCCCCAAAACTGACCACCAATGGTAGTTTCCATTTGTTCAAAATTTAATTCTTGCATTTTTAATGAATTAAAGTTATTTGAAAATTTGTTCGTCATTTTAAATCGCCGAACGATTACGGTTTTAATTGTAAAGTGTAAAGTTTCATAAGGTTGTTAATGAAAACTTGTTTTGTAAATCACGTTACAAACCTATTTATTTTTAAAATAACGAACAAACAAAATACACCAACGGTATCAAAAAATAAATGAAATGTTCATTTTAAGAATAAAATGTCTATTTTGAGAATGAATTGTAATATTCAAAATATTCCAACAACCTTTTTTTTGATTCTATTTTCTTTGTACGAGAAATTTTTATTTCTTTTCCGTTTTCTAAAACAATACAATTTTTTGATACATCAAATTCTAAAAAATAGTTCAAATTAATTGAAATTGATTAATATTTTCATTTAAAAAAAATTTAACAGCATTAAGTTATAAGTAATTAACTTAGAAGTAGTTATTTTTTTTTCTTGAACTTTTTTTTATAAAAAAATAGGATAAAAATTTTATTTTTTTATAAAAAAAGAAAAAAAGTTAAAAAAAACGAAAATAAAAGGCGTTTTGGAATATTTTTTTTAAAGAAAAAGAAAAAAAAATTATCTTTGCCAAAATTTGAAAAATAAGAAATTAAAAAATTCATGAAAAAATTTAGAATTGTAGATGTAGTTACGGGTTGGGTAGTTTTTGCTATCTCATTGATAATATATATTTTAACCCTCGAACCAACCGCCAGTTTTTGGGATTGTGGCGAATTTATCACCACCGCATTTAAACTCAATGTAGGACACCCTCCGGGCGCACCGCTTTTTATGATAATGGCACGTTTCGCCAGTTTATTTGCCTTGGGTGATGTAACGAAAGTGGCGTATATGATAAATCTAATGTCGGCAACCACTGCGGCTTTTACCGTTTTATTCCTATTTTGGACAATAACGCATATTGCCAAAAAAATATTGGTAAAAAAACAAGAATATTCTACCGAGAAAATTATTGCCATCATGGGAGCGGGCGTAGTGGGAGCTTTGGCTTATGCTTTTTCCGATACCCAGTGGTTTTCGGCAGTAGAAGCCGAAGTTTATGCCTCGTCGTCTATGTTTACGGCTATTGTTTTTTGGGCTATTTTGAAATGGGAAAACATAGCCGATGAACCTTACGCCAATCGTTGGATTATTTTAATTGCCTATTTAATGGGGCTTTCCATTGGAGTTCACTTATTGAATTTGCTTACCATTCCGGCTTTGGCTATGGTTTATTATTTCAAAAAATATCCCGTTACCAGAAACGGAATTATTTCGGCATTTGGAATTTCGGTTTTACTTCTTGCAGTCGTTTTGTATGGAATTATTCCCGGAATTGTACTTTTAGCAACACGTTTTGAGCTAATTTTTACCAATTCCTTCGGTTTACCTTACAACACCGGAAGTATTTTTTATGCCGCATTACTTATTGGTTTGGTTATTTGGGGTTTGTATTATTCTTATGCCAAAGGCAAAGTGCTTTTAAATACTATTCTTCTGGCATTTACGGTAATAGTAATCGGGTATTCTTCGTTTGCCATGGTGGTTATTCGTTCGGCAGCCAATCCGCCTATGGACCAAAATAGCCCCGACAATGTTTTTGCTTTGCACTCGTATTTGCAACGCGAGCAATATGGCGAAAATCCGGTATTTAAAGGTCCGTATTTTACCGAAAGCCCTACCGGTTACGACAAAGGAAGAGCCAATTACATAAAAAAAGATGGCAAATACGTTATAGCCGATTATAAAATCAGTTACAAATACGACCCCGGCAGCGAAACCATTTTCCCGCGTATGTATTCGAGCAGCACATCGCCCAATCACCCAGAGGGTTACATGAAATGGACAGGTTTGGAAGATGGCGAAAAACCAACTTTTTCAGACAATTTGGCATTCTTTTTTAAATACCAAGTTAATTTTATGTATATTCGGTATTTTATGTGGAACTTTGCAGGTCGCCAAAGCGATACACAAAGTCACGGCGAATCGATGAATGGCAACTGGATTTCGGGAATTTCATTTATTGATAATGCCCGACTTGGAGACCAAAGCAAATTACCCGATTTCGTTAAAAATAATCAAGGAAGAAATGTGTATTTCTTCTTGCCATTACTTTTAGGTATTTTGGGAGCTGTTTTTATGTTCCGAAACCATATAAAATATGCTTCCGTTGTAGCTTTGCTTTTCCTTTTCACCGGCTTGGCTATTGTGGTTTTCCTTAACCAACCACCTTATCAACCGCGCGAACGTGATTATGCTTATGCCGCATCGTTTTATACTTTTTCCATATTTTTAGGCTTTGGAGTTCTATTTTTATATGATTTTTTTAAAAAATACCTTTCGGGAAAAATGATTGCTCCCGCAGTAAGTATTCTGGCATTTTTAGTGCCATTGCAAATGCTTGCCGAAAACTACGACGACCACGACCGCTCAAATCGTTACACAGCCCGCGATTTTGCTAAAAATTATTTAGATAGTTGCGAGCCTAACGCCATTATTTTTACAAATGGCGACAACGACACGTTCCCGCTTTGGTACATACAAGAGGTGGAAGGTTACCGAACCGATATAAGAGTAATAAACTTAAGTTACTTAAATACAGATTGGTACATAGACCAAATGAAACGCAAAGCCTACAAATCGGACATTGTACCGTTTCAAATGACCAAAGACCAATATGTTCAAGGCAAACGCGATATTGTTTACGTTAATAATCAAATAGATAAGCCTTACGACCTTAGAAAACTGATTGATTTCGTGGCTTCAGACAATCCCGAAACCAAGTTGCTTTCGCGTTCGGGCGACGACGAGGCGGCTGATTATTTTCCTGCAAAAGATATTCTTTTAAAAGTGGACAAGCAAAAAGTACTTGCAAACGGTACCGTTCAAATGAAGGATACTGCTCAAATAGTGGATTTTATGCAGTGGAGTCTCAGAGGCGATTACATTCACAAAAACGAGTTGATGGTGTTGGATTTGGTAGCCAATTTCAATTGGGATAGACCTATTTATTGGGCAATTACCGTTGGACCAGATGCTTATATGAATTTAGACCAATATTTTCAGCTCGACGGGCTGGCTTATCGTTTAGTGCCTATTCGCACGGTAAATGCTGATGGTCAGACAGGTAGAGTAAATGCCGATTTGATGTACGAAAAATTGATGAACAAATTTGTTTGGGGCAATTTGAACAATCCAAAGGTTTACATTGACGAAAACAACCGCCGAATGACCATGAACATTCGCAATAATTTTGCTCGTTGCGCTTATGCCCTTATTGATGAGAACAAATTTGATAAAGCCATTGAAGTTCTCGACCGTTCAACCGAATTGATGCCCAATGAACGTATTCCGTTCAATTACTATAATTTACTGATTTCGGAAGCCTATTTTAAAGCCAAAGCAAACGAAAAAGGCGATAAAATGGTGCGAACATTGGTTCAAAATATTGAACAAACCATTCGTTATTATTTGAGTGTTGATAGAAAAGAATTGCCCTTGATAGAGAGCGATTTACAGCGCGAATTTGCCATTTTGCAAGAAACCGGACGCATTTTAAAACTCTATAATCGCGCCGAATTAGCGAATGAAGTGGGCATTAAATTTGAGCAACTTTTATCGGGCTACCAAGCTTTTTAAATTGCTAAATTGTTCATTTGCCAAATTGTTATAATATTTTATTTAATTTAAACTTTTTTTTGTAAAAAAGTAAAAATTTAATACAAAAAAAAGAATTAATATACCGAATAATTTAGCAATTTGGCAATTTAACAATTAAATTTTGAATGAAAAAAATGGAAGAACTTGAGGTAATAGTAAGAAATGCTAAGATTGGGTTAGATGAAATTGAAGATAATTTATACAACCCAATTTTAAAAAGTGCTGATTATAAGCCACGTGAAGTATTCTATGCGTTAAAAAAACAGACCCAAGTATATTTTCAAACCCGTAGAGCAGCGCGTATGTTAGGGCTGGCAGGGTTACGTGGAACTGGCAAAACTACTTTGCTTTGGGAAACAGCCCAATTTATTTTTACTAATTTTACACAAGAAATCTACTTTTTCCATTTAGGCGATTTAAAAAAATATGATGTAGGCATAGCTGAAATTCAAGCTACTTTTGAAAAATACATTATTAAAGCCCGATTAAATTCTCATCGGAGCGATATTGTCTTGCTTTTCGATGAAATTCATGAATCAAAGAATTGGGCAAAAGATTTGAAAGTGCTTTATGATTTATTTCCGTCTGCTTTTGTAATTGCAACCGGAAGTTCTGCCTTACTTTTGCAATCGACAGCCGATTTAGTAACTCGTATGCACATTCAGCATGTTTTCCCGCTTAGTTTTACCGAATACATTGACCTTATTTTATTGCCTGAAAATGAAAGTTTTAGACATAAAAATCAATTAAAAGAGATTTTATTTCATTCCGAAAATATTGAAGATTTAGAAGTAGCCTTGTATGAATTAAATCCGGAAATACTGGAATATTTTTCACAAATACCTTCACTTCCTGAACAGATTAAAGATTATATTGAATATAAAAATATTACTCGATTTAGCACTTGGGAAATAAAAACACAGATAAATGATTCCATTCGCGATTTGGTTCGTAGGGTAATTTATGAAGATATTCCTGTGCTTAAAAATGATTTTCAGGTTCATTTTTCTGAAAAAATTTTGACTCGTTTAGCTGCTTCCGATGAAATAAATTTGCAAACTTTGAGCCAATCTATTGGAATTTCTCAAATTGAAATAAACGAAAATCTTGATATTTTGGTAAAATCCGAGTTATTGAATGTTTTGTATCCTTTTGGTGGAATTGATACGAAAATAAATAAAGTTCAAAAATATTTTTTTATGTCGCCTTCTATTCGGCGAGTTATTTTAAGCCCGTTAATTGGTATAAAAGGATACGATAATTTATCTGCAAAATTATTAGAAGATACTGTAGTTTTGTATTTAAAACGCTTGTTTACTCAAGAAGCTATTTTATCTTTCTCTTCGCAAAAAGATGGTAAAAATCCTGATTTAATTATTGAAACTTTACCAAAACCGATTTTGATAGAAATAGGAATATCTAAGCAAGCTTCTATTCAAATTACCAAGAGTAAAATAAAATATAAGTATGCTTTTATCGTTAATTCAAAAATTGATGAAATTAAAATAAATAGGCATGAAAAAACAATTATTTTACCATTAAAATATTTTTTATTGCTTTAAATTGCCAAATTGTTATAATATTTTATTTAATTTAAACTTTTTTTTGTAAAAAAATAAAAATTTAATACAAAAAAAGAATTAATATACCGAATAATTAAGTAATTTGGCAATTTAATTACCAACTGCGCGGGTGAAATTTCAAAATAGTTTGGCGCAAAGCTGAGGAGTCGATATGGGTGTAAATTTCGGTTGTGGTAATGGAAGCATGACCGAGCATTTCTTGAACGGCTCGTAAATTGGCACCGCTCTCAACTAAGTGAGTAGCAAACGAATGGCGAAAAGTGTGCGGACTTATTTCCTTGCTAATGTTGGCTGCAATTGCTAAATCTTTCACAATCGTAAAAATCATAACGCGCGTTAATTTATTTCCTCTTAGGTTCAAAAAAACAATGTCTTCGGCAGTCGATTTTATTGGAAAATTGGGTCTAATATGATTTAAGTAATTATTTATTTCTGTCATAGCCACTTCACTAATAGGCACTAACCGTTCTTTATTGCCCTTTCCGACAACTTTTATAAAATTTTTTTCAAAAAAAAGGTTGGAAATTTGCAGATTAATCAATTCGCTTACACGCAAACCGCAACTGTAAAGTGTTTCAATAATTGCACTGTTTCTAATGCCCAAATCATTGGTTAAATCGTTGGTAGCCTTTAATTTATCAATTTCTGAAAGGCTCAAAATGTCTGGAATTTTTCGCATTATTCGTGGCGATTCGAGCAATTCTGCCGGATTTTCGGTTATACGTTCATCAGCTTTCAGATATTTGAAAAATGCTTTAATACCCGATAAAATGCGGGCTTGAGTGGTTTCTGTAAAAAAAACTTCAAGTTGATTGAGCCAATTGAGGAATTGGGTTAAATGCTGGGTTTCAATCTCTTCTGGTTTTAATTCTAATTGATTGGTTTCCAAGAATAAAGTAAATTTTTTAATATCGGTTAAATACCCTAAAACGGTATTTTCGGAAAGAGCTTTTTCAATTTTTAAATAGTTTTGAAATTCAGAAATAATATTTTCCCAGTGAAATAAATTTATCATGTTAAATCTTCTTTTCTTCTTGAAAAACAGGGAGTTCAATATTAAAAGTAGTTCCAATATTTATTTCTGTTTCAAACCAAACTTTGCCATTTGCATTTTCGATTATATTTTTAACAATCGATAAACCTAAACCCATTCCACTGGTTTTGGTGGTAAAATTGGGTGTAAACAAATGTTCTTTGATGTGTTCGGGAATACCTGTTCCATTGTCTATTATTTTGATAATCATACGTTTATCATTGTATAAAAACTCAATGTGAATGAAACTGTCGATGTTTTTTTTCTTAGCTTGATGTGCATTTTTTATTAAATTAATTAAAGCTCTGGAGATTTGTTCTTCGTCGGCAAAAATGTAAACATCGTCATAAATATTTGAAATATTGGAAGTTATTACTAAATCGTCGAAGTTTTCATAAAGTGTAATGGAGCGTTCGAGCGTGAGTCTGATGTTAAATTTTTTGTTTTGCGCCGAAGGAATTTTTGCAAAATTTGAGAAACTGGTTGCAATTGAAGACAGTCGGTCAATTTGTTCTATTAAAGTATCACTAATGCTTTCAATTCGCATAGGAAATTGAGGGTCATCATCGTTCCACGACCTTTTAAGTAGCTGAAGGCTTAATTTCATGGGAGTTAGCGGATTTTTTATCTCGTGCGCAATTTGTTTAGCCATTTCGCGCCAAGCCCCTTCACGTTCCGATTTGCCAAGCATTTCGGCACTTTTAGCCAGTTCTACTAACATTCGGTTGTATTCTTTTATCAGACCGCCAATTTCGTCGTCTTTTGTGTAAAGAATTTGTTCGTTTGTTTTTCCCAATCTCACTTCGCTAAATTTTGTTTGTATCAATCGAAGCGGTTGTACAATTTTATTTGAGATAAAAATAGCTATTACTATGGCAATGAGCAGTAAAAGTGCAAAAAAATTGATGACCGTAACTACAAAATTAGACACCTCTTCTTGTAAAATTTTTTCTTTTGCAAAAAATGGAATATTAATGTATGCAATGTTTTTTTTATTGATATTGAATAACTTAGCGTAAACTGCAAGGTATTCCATTTGCGCCAATTTTTCATCGGTAGTAAAATAATTTTCGCCTTCAATGTGTAAAACTTTGTATGCCTGAGGCGAAATTTTTCTTCCAATGAGTTCTCTATCAAATATTTCGGGTGTTGAAGAAGCAATCAAATCGCCCGAAACCGAATATAAGTGAATATCGGTCGAAAAAACATTGGCTATTTTTTTCAACATCTGAAAAACGTCAGCTTTGGGTATCGAATCAAGATTTTTGTAATTATCGTATTCATATTCTAGTTCGTTGATGACCGAGTTTAAGTCGAGGCTTACATTTTTATTGTAGTTTCGTTCAGACTGCTTGATAATGTAATAGATAGATAAGCCGCCGACAGTTAAAATCGATAAAAAAAGTATGGCAACCATAGAAAATTGTATTCTAAATTTCAATCCATGTCTTAATTCTTTATAATAAAATGGTACTTTATTAAAAACCAAAACAATATTTAGAAGCATGTAATAAAAAACAAAGATGTAGGAAAAACTAACCAAAATATCTAAAAAATTTCGATATTTTCGGCTAATAATAACGGTAAATTTTTCGGAATTAGTTTTTAATAAATGTTGAAAATTATTTGTATAAAAGACAGTAGAGTCTGTATTTTTGAGTTCGTATTCGTTTAAAAAAAAGCGGTAGGCTAACGAGCCTTTTTGATTGACTAATTGCGATTCGTGGTATTTTGCATACGAGTATTCTTCAAGTCTCGATTTTCTGTAATAACTTTCGTCGATTAAAATTTTTGGAAAACCAATAACTTGCGACCTTAATTTTGAATTTAATTCAAGGTATAATCTTGAACGGGTATTTTTTAAAGTATCACGGTATTCGAAAACGCCTAAATAACTTATTCGTCCATTTTTATTGTCTAAAAACATAAAACTGGAATCTTCCAAGGCATAGGAATATTTATTAATGATAGTATCGTAAACTATAAAACAGTTTTCTTTTACCAAGTTATTTATAAAAATACTATCTTCCGAAGTGCATACATTTACTTCTAAATCGTATTCTTCCCACAAAACCGGATAATGTTTTTTGAATAAATGATTTTTTATTTTTTCTTTCGCATTTTCTTTAGAATTGATTATTTGAGCAATGTGAGTATCCAATTTTATTTTATCGCTCAGTTCGCACAAGATGTGTTCGGCTACGGCATCTTGCTCTTGCATAGCCGGTAAAATAAGCATGTTCCGAATTTCCAAATCTTTTTGGTTAATAAAAATATCGGTATAGGTTACTACAAAAATAGTGGAAATAAATAATATGAAAACATAAAAATAATAGGGATAAAAAATATTTAAAAATCGGACAAAAGTAAAGATTATCAGTAAGATAACCATAAATGAAAAAGCCACAAAATTTATTTCGGTTTTAAAAATAAATTGGATAAATATAAAACTCAATATATAAAGTAGTCCGGCTTGTATGAACCCTTTGAAAAGTATCAAACGAGAGCAAATGTAAATGTATTTATAAGTTACAAGTACATAACCAGAAACCAGTAACCCTATGATAAACAGTCCAATAAAGCTAAAAAAGTTTAATTCAAGTATTTTATAAATTTCAAAAGGAATAGTTGAATGGATAATAAGAATACGAATAAGATGCAATATAAAATGATAATATAATGCCAATAAAATAGGAAATCCGAATATAAATATATAACGAGCTTGCTTTACTTTTTGCTTGTTTCTTTTGCTAAAGGTTAATATTTTTCGGGTAATATCTTCCGCTTTAACGTTTGAAGTAAAATTAAAACTAAACAGAAAAATTATAATGCTTATTTGCAAAAAGTCAGAAATAGACGGCAAATAATCGGAATAAGCGAATATATCGGGTTTGTAAAAATCGGTAAAATAAATATTGGCAGGAATTTGATAATAAGAAATAAGGTATTTTGCGTAAAGCATACCGGTAATTAAAAATAATATCCAAATATCTTTTTTTGTAAAGAAAAATAATTTTTTTATAAGAATATTTATAAAAAGTAAAAAGAAAACGATGCTTAAAAAATAAAAAAAGACTGTAATGTAAAAATAAGGTTTATCGGTGACTGAAAAGTTTGTAGGTATTAAAGTAAATAAAAAGTTTTTACTTGCATCGTTGATATAAATCCCGTTATTTTCACGGATTAGCGATAGTTCGATGTTTTCATCTAATTTAAAATCAGGGTTATATGTGTTTTTGAGTAAACTATTTTCATAGCTGTATTTGTGTTTAAGCAAAATTAGACCTACGTAAATGTAGCGTGCTTTTTTTTGAATAATTACTCTGTAAATGGCATTGTTTAAATCAACGACTCTATCGCCGAGGTAAGAATCTGAATATTTGATACTTAAAGGAATTTGATTTGAAGTCCAAAAGCGAATTGTATCGTTGTAAAAAACCAGAACATTTATTCCTTCATTGTTTAATTCTAAAAATTTAGGAGAAAAAAATACAGAGTCAAAAGAGCGATGTTTTAATGTGTCGTTTGTAATGAACTGATTTTCAATATTGCTAAATTCATTTGTCAATTCATTTAATACCTGAACCAATTTTTTTTCTTTTTTTGTAAGAATGCTTTCAATTTGTTTAGCGTCAATATTTTGTTGGTTTTTGATTTGAGTAAAAAGCAAATTTTTATCAAAAAGAACTGAAAGTATAAAAAAAGCGGTAGCAATAAGCAAGTATTTAAGAAAATTTATTTTTTCTTTTAATTTTGCTTTAATTATGATACCGTCTATTAAGTTTCTCATATTCAGTTATATGTGATGATAGGGTTCACCTTTTAAAATGGTGAAAGCTCTATAAATTTGTTCAACAAAAACTAAACGCACCAATTGATGCGAAAAAGTCATCTTTGAAAGTGAAATTTTTGTGTTAGCACGTTGATAAACTTCCATAGAAAACCCGTAAGCTCCTCCAATTACAAAGATAAGGTTTTTTATTCCAGTGAGCATCATTTTTTCTAAAAAAACCGAAAAACTTATTGAACTTTCTATTTGTCCATTCTCATCGAGTAATACTAATTTATCACTCTGGCGTATCATTTTTAATAATAATTCACCTTCTTTTTGCTTTATCTGTTCGATACTCAAACTTTTTGTATTCTTCAATTCAGGAATAGTAACTATTTGAAAATTAATGTAATGCTTAATTCGTTTCAAATAGTTTTCTATTCCTGTTTCCAAATATTTTTCTTCGGTTTTTCCTATCCAAATGAGTTTTATATCCACTTTTTTTTATTCAAATGCTAAAGTTTTCCATTCTCCTCCATTTGTGCCAATAAAAAGATACAATTTATTGTCTATGCCTAAATAAATATCGCCAACTTGAGGGTTTGAGGGCGCATTTGCTAACGGAGATAAATGCAAAACTTCTTTTATATTCAACTTATTGTTTATTGTTACTTCTTTTTGGTTAAAATCTCCTCCAATGAGTGGTGTATTTGTTTCTGAATTGCTGATATACAATTTATTAGAAGCAGTTTCGTTTTCGCCGGCTTTTGTTCCAACAAATATGTTTCCACTTCCGTTGATATTATTTTTTCCGGCATTTGAACCTATAAAAACATTGTCGGAAGCTTTGTTTTGGTAACCACTAAAACTACCAATGAATACGTTTTGGTAGGTGTTGATGGCAAAATATCCGCTGTTATTTCCTAAAAATACATTGTTTTCGCCTTGGTTTAAATCATGCCCGCTTTGGAAACCAATAAAGGTATTACTTTTTCCCAGAGTATTTTTGTTCCCACTTCTGTATCCTAAAAAAGTATTCTCGTTTCCTGAAGTGTTTAATATACCACTTTGATAACCTATAAATACATTGTTTGAACCTGTATTTGTCTGATTTCCAGATTTATAACCAATAAAAATGTTTTTGTCGGCAGTAGTAATTGATTTTCCAGTTTCTTCTCCAATGAAAATATCGTTACCTAAAAGTTCTATTTTTGATTTGGTAAGCTTTAAAAACAATTGATGATTTAAAAACCAATCGTAGCTATGTGTTGGTGTTAACTCATTTATAAATAAGTAGTTAGAGTTTGAGGTATTTCTAATTCGGTCAAAATATTGAAAATCGAGAATTTTCCATTGACTTCCGGTATATCCCTCAAAATTAGAACCATTCCAACGTATAGTGCCTTCATTTTCCGTTATTGTGTTTCCTATTTTTATAGCACCTTCAACATCTAATTTTTCACTTGCCAAGTTATTTCCAATACTAACTGTTCCGTTTAAAATAAGTTCTTCGGTATTAAAGTCGCCATAAATTAAGGGGTTTCTATTTTTGGAATTTTGTATATAAAGTTTATCTGATGATGTTTCATAATATCCGGCTTCAAAACCAATAAAAACGTTAGAATTGCCATCTATATTAGAAAATCCGCTAAAGTTTCCAAGTAAAATATTTTTTGATGCCACAGTTTGATTAAATCCACTATAATTTCCTAAAATAAGATTTTCAGAACTTGAAACTTGGTTGATTCCAGCCCAATGTCCGATAGCTAAATTGTTTGAGCCATCTATGTTTTCGCTTCCTGATTGATAGCCGATAAAGATGTTGTTTTCTCCCAAATCGTTTTTGAATCCGGAATTTTCGCCTATAAAAAAATTTGTGCCTTTTATTTCAAAGCTTCCTTTTTCCGAAATAATAAGTCTTTCGGTAGAATTAGTGATAAAACGAATCTGATTATCTTGGGGCGTTTGTTCTACTAAAATCTTTGTATTGTCATTGTTATCAGCTATTTTATTAATCGATTGTAAGTCGATACGTAACCACTCGCTTCCATTGTTTGCTTCAAAATAGGGTGCATTAAAACGAATGCTTCCGGCAGTATTAGTTGTTGTATTTGAGATAGTTATAGCACCATTTACGCTTAAACTTTCTATCGGTTGTATTCCAATTCCTAATTTAGCGTTAAATTTTAATATTTTATTATCAAATTCGCCATAAATAAGCGGGTTTTCTGAATTTGAATTTTGAATGTACAATTTATTAGAATTTAACTCGTTGTAACCGGCTTGGTAGCCTAAAAATACATTTCCGCCCCCTTTTGTTAAATAACCACTTTGATAGCCGAGAAAAGTATTTAGCGTTGCATTTTCGATGTTATAGCCTGATTGATAACCTATTATAGTATTATAATTTCCAACATTTTTCCAAGCAGTTTGATTTCCGATGTAAATATTTTGACTTCCGTTTTCGGTTGTTTCTCCACTTTTTTTTCCGATAAAAATATTTTCTGTTCCGGTATTTTCTTTTCCACTTTCAGAACCAACAAATGTATTTGAAGATGATTCGTTCATTTTTCCCGAAAGATAGCCTAAAAATGTGTTATTCAGACCATTTTTGTTTGAATAACCGCTATTTGAACCTAAAAAAACGTTTCCAAAACCTGAAATATTTGAAAATCCGCTTTCTGCACCTAAAAATACATTTTGTACACCTAAAGTATTTGAATATCCCGAATTATAGCCTATAAATGTATTTTTATCTGCCGAAGTATTTGAAAATCCGCTTCTTGTTCCTATAAATGTATTGTAATTTCCTTTTGAATTGTATCCTGATTCAAATCCGTAATAACTATTAAATATACCGGTATTGTTTTTACCACTTGTGCTACCAACAAATGTATTCCCTGAGGCTGAAATATTGGCAATACCGGTTTGGTAACCTAAGAAAACATTGTTATTGCCTGTTGTGTTTAAAAAACCACTTTCTGCACCTCCAAAAAAATTGAAATCACCATCTGTATTTGAAATCCCGCTGTTTGCACCTAAAAATGAATTATTTTCACCTTGTAAGTTATTTTTTCCGGCATTGAATCCAACAAAAGTATTCAGTGATGCGCTTTGAACTTGCTCTCCTGCATTTGAACCTATGAATGTATTTGATTCACCGGTAGTTAAGCTTTTTCCTGTTTCAAAGCCTAAAAGTGTATTCAGAATACCTGAAGTGATAAGTTTTCCAGCAGAATTTCCTATTCGAGTATTCGATGTTAAAAATTCCAAAACAGCATCTTTGCTTATTTTTAAAACTTCTATTCCATTGGAATACAATCTTATAACATTGTCATTGGGGTTTTCTTCCAATTCTATTTTTGTATCACCGTCAAAATCGGAAACCGATAAAGCTTGTTCTACTTGAATACTGTTTCCATTACTTATAGAAAGTGTTGAACCTGAAATACTTAAATTTTGAAATTCATTCTGAGGGTCAAAATCGGCGTCATTGATAAGTGGTGATAGATTGATTTGATTGCCTCCTTCTATTTTTAAAATATGAGTATTTTCATCATAAGTAAGATTTTGATTATCAGCAAGAAAGCTTAAATCAACGCTGTGTTCGTTTCCTGATTCTAAAATTTTAAGCAAGTATCCGTCTAAAAAAAAGTGATTAATCAATTCATTTGTTTTTACCGAATCGGCGTCGTTGTATAAAACACTTAAATCAATGCTGCCTCCATTTTCTAAAGTTAAAATTTTTGTGGTATTATCAAATGATAAACTTTGAAGACCTGCTAAATTGGATAAATCAATGCTGTGTAGCTGATTTCCTTCTTTAATTTCAAGTTTGTTTCCATTTAAAGTCAAACTTGAAATTGCTTCATTATCAACGAAATGGTCTTCGTCATTAATATCTATGAAAACAGTATTTTTTCCGGAAATACTTAAATTTCCGTTTGAATAGTTCAAAGTTTGCATTTCATTTTGTGGGTCGTTATCGTGATTTATTTCCATTGTTCGTTTAGCTACTAAAGCGTAAGGTACTGAAAGCAACTGAGTTATACCCATAAATTCAAACATTTCTCCTCCTTGGGTATCTACCTCTATTTTTAGAAAGTAGGAATTATTTCCCCACTCAATGGTTGAAAAATTTCCATAATCCGTTAATCCCTCGCCAATATTCAAATTAACTAAACCAAAAGCGTTTGTATTAACTATGTGTGTTTCAGAGAAAACCGTAACACCATCAAAATTTCCGCTAACTATGGCTGTTCTAATATTTACAGTTTGATTTGCTAATATTGTACCTTCAGTATTACGTATAAGTGCTTGATATTTAAAGCTTTCTGGCACTTGAGAAAAGCCTTTTATAAATGTAAAACTGATTAAAACAAATAAAATTATATTTTTCATGTATATTTTATAATTTATTTTTATAATATAAAATGTTTATTCCTTTTTTAATTTGTATGTAGAAACGGTTTTATCATTACAAATTATTTTTAAAATTAAAATTTGTGATGGGAATTGTGGAACGTAAACAATACTATTTTCTGAATTTAATCTTTGAATAAGTAATTTTTTCCCGTCTAAGGATAGAATTTCAATTGATATTTCGTCATTTAAGTTCTTTTTTTCTATGGAAATATTGAAATTTTGTATGAAAGGATTTGGAAAAATTTGAATTTTATTAAAAAAATCTGTTTCATCTATTGAATTTTCTTTTTCAAATGAATATGATTCTTGTAAAAAACCTTGTGTAAAGCTCGTATTATTAGAAAAAAAAGTCTCAATAGCTATTTCACCTAAAGTCCATGTGATTTGAATATTACTGTTTTTTAAATCATCTCCCGAACTGCACAGAACTGTCGGAGAAACCAATTCTTGGGCATTAGTTTCTTGATTATTAAATAATAGGATATAAAAAAATATTACTATTAAATAAAATTTATTATTTTTTATTAATTTTTCTACCATTTTCTGCTGGAATTTTTATTAAATATTCTTTTTTTTGTGTATTGGGCAATTTGTCCGAACGCAACCATGGATTTAATATTTTTAATACTTTAAAATTTGTATTTTGTTTAAGCGCAAAATCTATTAAACTTGTTATTGTTGTATCTACTTTTACTTCTTTTATTTGAGGCTCAAGGTAATAGTCTTCTGGCTCAAGCGAAAGATTAAAATATTCAGGATTGTTGAAAATAAGTTTGATGGCTAAAATCCGATAAACATATCGACCGGTTTCTTTATTCCAGTGAATATCGTAATAAGATTTAACTTTTTGATATTCAAGCTGTTTGTTTACATTTCCTCTGCCATAATTATAGGAAGCTGCCACTAAAGCCCAGTCGTTATAAACTTTATAAGCTCGGTTTAAATATTCACATGCCGCTTGGGTCGATTTTTCTAAATGATAGCGTTCATCTACATCGTCATTGATTTCTAATTTATATTCTTTGCCTGTTTCTTTCAAAAATTGCCAAAAACCATGCGCTCCGGCTACTGATGATACATTTTCTAAATTGCTCTCGGCAACGGCTAAAAACTTAAAGTCATTTGGTATTCCATTTTTTTTCAATATCGGTTCTATTATCGGAAAAAAGCGAACGGAACGTTTAATATTTTTAATTACCTGCGAGTGAAAATTTCCTGCCGATAGCAATTCGTTATCCAGACTTTCCCGAACGTCAAAATCTTCTAATGGAACTCTATCGCCCGCAAACGTTAAGGTATCGGGTAGTTTAAATGCTTTGATGGCTGGGTTTGTTTCATCTTTTTTCGTAGTTTTATTTTCAATTTTTGTAGTTGAAAAATTAAAAATTTTTAATGCAAAAGCAAAAATAAAAACAATTGCAATTAAATATGCTATTTTTAAAATTATTGATTTCATATTAATAAAATTTTATAGTGAATTAAAAATATATTCCATTTTTTATTGCCAATTTACTTTTTGATAAAAATCGAAGGGCAAAAAAAGCTGATGCGATTGTTAAGCTAAATAAATAGCCAATCCAAACGCCCTGTGCTTTTAAATTCAGTACTATTCCAAATAAATAAGAAGTTGGTATTCCTATTATCCAATACGAAATTAAAGCGACTATGGTTGCAAATTTTACATCTGCCATACCTCTTAAATTTCCTAAACCTACAACTTGTATTCCATCAAAAATTTGGAAAAATGCTGCCACAAGTAATAATTTTGCCGATTCTTCTATTAAATTGGCTTCATTGGTAAATAAATAAGGCAATTGATGCCGAAAAACGATGAAAATAAATGCCGTAAATGACATAAATGCCATTGCCAAAACCAATGACGACAAGCCGGCTATTCTCATTTCTTTAAACTTTTGTTGCCCTATTAAATTGCTTACTTTTATAGTGGCTGCAGTAGCTAAGCCGCTCGCCATCACAAAAGTAAGTGAAGCAAAATTTAGCGCAATTTGGTGTGCTGCCAATGAAACGCTCCCAAACCAGCCTATCATTATAGCTCCTATCGAAAAAACGCCCACTTCTAAAGTAAATTGTACACCTATTGGAAAACCAATTTTTAAAATAGCGTAAAACTTATTTAATTCAAATCTTAGTTTTTTGGGTAAAGCAACATATTTTTTTAAATCGGATTGATACAAATAAATCATAAATCCAAGAGCCATAGCACTTCGGGCTATAAAACTTGCTATTCCTGCGCCTAATACGCCATAACTTGGAAAACCAAATTTTCCGAATATTAAAAAATAATTAAGTAAAACATTCAGCAAATTTCCCAAAATACTTACATACATTCCGGGTTTTGTGAGTTGAATTCCCTCTGTAAATTGTTTGGCAGTTAGAACGAACATATAAGGAATAAGCGAAAAATTCATTATCAAAAAATACGGAATACTTTTTTCTAAAACTTCTGGAGGCTGTTGTAAATATTTTAAAAGCGGGATGGTTAAAAATACCGAAAAACTTAATATTATTCCCATTAAAAAATTAAAAATTAAAGCATGATAAAAGTATAGGTTTATCTTTTTTATATTCTTTTCTCCAAAAGCTTTTCCTACAAGTGGCGTTAATCCTATTGAAATGCCTACTGCCAAGAGAGTTGGGATAATAATCAGACTTCCGGCAAGCGAAACCGCCGCCAATTCGTTACTTCCCAAATGACCAACCATTACAGAATCGGCAAAACTTGTGAACATGTGTCCGATTTGTCCCACTGCCACTGGTAGTGCCAAAATAAATATTTCTTTGTAGTATTTTTTATATATTGATGAAAACATTCAATTTTAAAAAAAATCTTTTTTAGTTTTGCATTTATTTTATAAAAAAATTTAAAAAATAGAGCATTTTAAAAAAAAGGATAATTTTATTTAAAAAGCTATAATTCTGATTATAAAATTTTGTATTATTTCACCCATTTTACTATATTGCATTGCTACAGTTTAGTTGTAAAATTTCTCAAAAACTGCTTTATTTTGCTTTTTTTGAATGTTGGTTACTCTCAATTCAAACAATCAATTTTTTTACAAAAGTAATATTTTTTTTATATCAAACAATTTAATTCAGTTTAAAAATGATTTGTTTCCTTTTACTCTATTTACTTGATAAAAATAAAAATTGCTGCTTCGCAGCAGCAATTTTTGTTATCTCAAAATTAATATAAATAAAGTTATTGGGGTTTTTTTAGTGCGGTAAAAAAGTGTTTTTAAAATTCTATCGTACTTCATTTTTTTTCTAAGAAATAGATTAAATATATTAACATCATTTTATAGACAAAGTATAAAACTTAAACATAATAAAGGCGTGAAGACCGTTTACGAATGCCTAAATTTACATTACAAACTTATCGGATTAAATTTTAGAATGCAACACTTTAGTACCAAAAAAAAATGAAATAGGCACTTTTGAATATGAAATGCCTTTTTTGCCATTTAACCAAATGGTTAAAAATAGCTATTTTGCTAAAATCCATACTTAAATTGCTTTTTTTGGCTATTTAACCTTTTTAAGCATTTCTAATTTGTATTTTTTTCGCGCTTGTAAATTTTTTTTTATTGCTGTGCAATTTACATACGGTTTTCTCTATTTATTTTGCTCTTATTCAAGTTTTTAGCTTTAAATCATTTTCAATTAAAATCGATTTGAAGTATCATATCCATTGTTTGATAAAAACGATTACACTCCATCTTCAATCATAAAAATTCAATTTGTTTATAAAAATTCATATTTTTTTAAGATTAAAATTGAAAAAAATAGAAAATTGTTTAAAAAATCATCCTATTTTAAGAAAATATTAAATTAAATGCTTTTATAATTTTTTTTTTCAGGAAAAAAAATGTCTAAAATTCTATAAAACAAATATTTATTTCTTTTTTGGAAAAAACATTTTTAAAAATAGTTACTTTAAAAATTTTATTTTTTCAATTCAAATTATAAATTTGCATTTATTAATCCGTTTTTTATAAAAAATATAAATTTTAGTTCTAAAATAATTTCAATTTTATGTATTTTTTATAAAAAAACTTATAATTTGTAATTTTTTCAAAAAAACGATGAATTATATTTTTTAATTATAAAAAGCCAATATAATTTTTTCAGTATGTACGAACAATCTATGTATTGCCCTCAATATGAACACGATGCTTGTGGAATTGGGTTTATAGCACACGTAAAAGGGCAAAAATCGCATAAAATAATTCACGATGCAATTACAATGCTCGAAAATATGGAGCATCGCGGAGGCGTGGGCAGCGACCCCGAATCGGGAGACGGTGCAGGAATTTTAATTCAAACGCCTCACAAATACCTCAAAGCGGTTTGTGCCGATTTGGCTATCGAATTGCCCGAATTTGGACAATATGGTGTGGGAATGCTCTATTTTCCTGCCAACGTAAAACTGCGCGAAGAATGCCGCCGAACACTCAATATTCACATTGAAGAGCTTGGTTTTGAGCTACTTGGATACAGAGATGTGCCAAATAATAAAAATGTAGTAGGCGAAACGGCTCTGAAATATCAACCCAAAATCGAACAGGTTTTTGTAAAATACAAAACCCCGATTGACGCCGATACGCTCGAACGAAAACTGTTTGTTTTGAGAACATACAGCACCAATTTTATGAATAAATACGTGCTTAATTATTCGGGCGAATATTATTTTACCTCTTTTTCGTACAAAACGATGGTTTACAAAGGGCAATTTCGCACTTTGCAATTAAAACCTTATTTTAGCGATTTGCACGATGAGCGTGTAGAATCGGCTATTGCCATGGTGCATTCGCGGTTTTCTACCAATACATTTCCAAAATGGAAATTGGCTCAGCCGTTTCGCTATTTGGCTCATAATGGGGAAATTAACACCATTCGCGGAAACGTAAACTGGATGCGTTCCAATGAAACTCTTTTTGAATCGAGCCTTTTCACAAAAGATGAAATTAGAAAATTGTTGCCCATTTTAGACAATAACAATTCCGATTCTGCCAATTTGGATTTGATGCTCGAAATGCTCATTATGGGCGGGCGCTCTATGCCTCACGCACTTATGATGCTCATACCGGAGGCTTGGCTGCACAACAGCAAAATGTCGGACGAGAAAAAAGCTTTTTACGAGTACCATGCTTCCATCATGGAGCCTTGGGACGGTCCGGCGGCAGTTTGCTTTACTGACGGAAAAATTGTGGGTGCAACGCTCGACCGCAACGGTTTGCGACCTTCGCGTTACGTGATAACCAACGACGACCGCATTATTTTGTCGTCGGAAGCCGGAGCTTTGCCCGTGCCGGAGGAGATTATTGTGAAAAAAGGACGCGTTCAGCCCGGAAAAATGTTTTATGCTGACCTCGAACAGCAGCGCATTCTTTACGATAAAGAAATTAAATCGGCTATTGCCAAAAGAAAACCTTATCGCGAATGGCTCAATACCAATGAAGTAAAACTCAGTTCGTTGCCCGAAAAAACCGAAAAATATTCGTATCAACCCGAAACGCTCATGCAACGGCAACAACTTTTTGGCTATAGCCAAGAAGATTTGAAATTTATCATAACACAAATGGCTGAAACCGGTCAAGAACCGCTTGGCTCGATGGGTGCAGACATACCGCTGGCGGTTTTGTCGAATCGAAGCAGGCATTTAGCCGATTATTTTAAACAGCAATTTGCCCAAGTGAGCAATCCGCCCATTGACCCCATTCGCGAGCGAAACATTATGTCGCTCCACACTTCGGTGGGAAGAATTTTTAATATTTTGAGCGAAACTCCGCAGCATTGCAAGCAAATTATTATGTCTCAGCCCGTTTTGAAAAACAATGAGTTGGAAAAAATCAGAGATATTTCGCAAGCCAATTTTAGAGCCAAAACCATTTCCATTGTTTTTGATGTAAATAAAGGAAAAGGTGCGTTGGAAGAAGCCATCGACCGTATTTGCTCCCAAGCCGACAAAGCAATTATTGACGAAAATTATAATATTTTATTACTTTCAGACCGTGAAGTGAATGAAAAACAAGCTCCCATTCCATCGCTTTTAGCCGTAGGAGCTATTCATCACCATTTGGTAAACAACGGTTTGCGTGTGCGAATCGGAATTGTGGTCGAATCGGGCGATATTCGCGAAACGCACCATGTAGCCACTTTAATCGGTTACGGCGCAAATGCCGTTAATCCGTACATGGTTTTTGAAAGCATCAATTCTTTTCAACGCGATAAGTTGACTCCCAAGTACATAACCAACGAAACGGCTTACGAAAATTACATACATGCTGTTGGAAAAGGTTTGTTGAAAGTTTTTTCAAAAATGGGAATTTCTACTTTGCAATCCTATCACGGAGCGCAAATTTTTGAAGCCATCGGAATTTCTAACAAAGTGATTGACAAGTGTTTTGCCGGAACAATTTCAAAACTCGACGGCATCGATTTCGATGGCATAGCCAAAGAAGTAGAAGTGCGTCATCGCTTGGCTTACCCGCAAAAAGACGGTTTGCGTCCGCGTTTGGAAGAAGGCGGAGTTTACAAATGGCGACAGAAAGGAGAGGCACATCTTTTCAATCCAAAAACCATTTCGCTTTTGCAAAAAGCAGCACGAGAAGACGATTATGATGTTTACAAACAGTATAAAAAAGAAATTGATAATCAAGATGTTAATGCAATTACTTTGCGAAGTTTGCTTGATTTTAAAAATTGCAATCCCATTCCGATAGAAGAAGTAGAACCGATTGAAAACATTTTTAAACGCTTTGCAACAGGTGCAATGTCTTTTGGGTCAATATCTTACGAAGCTCATTCAACTTTGGCAATAGCCATGAATCGAATAGGCGGAAAAAGCAACAGCGGCGAGGGCGGCGAAGATGCCGAACGATACAAAATAAAACCCAATGGCGACTCGGAACGTTCTGCTATTAAGCAAGTTGCATCGGGACGTTTTGGTGTAACCAGCTATTATTTGAGCAATGCCGATGAATTGCAAATAAAAATGGCACAAGGTGCAAAACCCGGCGAAGGCGGGCAATTGCCCGGACACAAAGTGGACAAGTGGATAGCCAAAGTGCGCAATTCCACGCCCGGCGTGGGTTTGATTTCGCCACCGCCGCACCACGACATTTATTCCATAGAAGATTTGGCTCAATTGATTTTTGATTTGAAAAATGCCAATCGCGCGGCACGAATCAATGTAAAATTGGTTTCAAAAGCCGGAGTTGGCACCATTGCTGCCGGCGTGGCAAAAGCCCATGCCGATGCCATTTTGATTTCGGGACACGACGGCGGCACGGGTGCTTCGCCCGTTAGCTCCATTCACCACACTGGAACGGCTTGGGAATTGGGGCTTGCCGAGGCGCATCAGACTTTGGTTAAAAACAAACTTCGCAATCGCGTAGTTTTGCAAGCCGATGGGCAAATTCGCACCGGACGCGACTTGGCAATTGCCACTTTGCTGGGCGCAGAAGAATGGGGAATTGCAACGGCTGCACTCATTGCAACGGGTTGCATTATGATGCGAAAATGCCACACAAACACTTGTCCGGTGGGCGTTGCCACGCAAAACTCACAGTTACGCAAACTTTTTACCGGAAAACCCGAACACGTGGTCAATATGTTCAAATTTTTAGCCCAAGACCTTCGCGAAACGATGGCTCAACTGGGTTTTAGAACCATAAACGAAATGGTTGGGCAAACCGATAAACTCAAAATGCGCGAAAACATTCAGCATTGGAAACACAAATCGCTCAATTTAAACCCGATTATTTTTAAAGAAGAATCGGAAATAGGACTTTACAAACAAGTTGAGCAAGAGCATAACATTCAAGATTTCCATGATTGGAAAATTTTGGATAAATTAAAATTGGCTTTGGAAAAAAAGGAAAAAGTAAACGTGGATTTTTCGGTAAAAAATACCGATAGAGCCATTGGCACTTTGCTTTCAAACGAAATTTCGAAAAAATACCATGCCGAAGGTTTGCCAAAAGGAACTATTCACTTGAAAATGAGAGGCTCAGCCGGACAAAGTTTGGGAGCATTCGGAGCTTCGGGCATTGTTTTTGAACTCGAAGGCGAAGCGAACGATTACATTGGAAAAGGCTTGTCGGGTGCTGAAATCATTGTTTATCCCGATAGAAAATCGCAGTTGGTAGCCGAAGAAAATGTAATTATCGGAAATGTAGCATTTTACGGAGCTATTCAAGGAAAAGCCTTCATCAGAGGGCGAGCCGGAGAACGCTTTTGTGTGCGCAATTCGGGGGCAAACGTGGTGGTAGAAGGCGTTGGAAGGCATGGTTTGGAGTACATGACCGGCGGAACGGCTGTTATTTTGGGCGATGTAGGTACAAATTTCGGTGCCGGAATGAGCGGCGGAATTGCTTACATTTACGACCCCAAAAAGCAATTTGAAAAATACAAAAACACCGAACTAACCGATTATTTCGCAGTCGATTTTGATGACGAAGATGTTGTAAAACAATTTGTTACAGAACATTTTGAAAAAACCGCAAGTGCTGTGGCTAAAAATATTCTTTCCGATTGGGACAAAGCTTTTGGCAATTTTATCAAAGTTTTTCCCGAAGAATATAGGAAAGCACTTTTTAATAATGTTTAACGATTAATGTTTTTTTTATACGAAAATAAAAACAATTTATACTGCAAACGGTTTATTATTTAACTTTTCCAAAGTTCTAAAACTTTGGAAAAGTTGTAGTTACGTAATAATAAATCTTAAAATTTATCCCGTTTTTAGTATATAATTTAACAATTTAACAATTTAACAATTTAACAATTTAACAATTTAACAATT
>DYNA01000052.1 GCA_020721325.1 Paludibacter propionicigenes | reverse complement strand
TATAATTTAACATATTTATGTATATAGATTGGTGTATTGTATATACCCCAGTTAATTTATTTAAAATTACAACATTTTAACCATTTAACCATTTATTAATGTAACTATTTTATTTTCTGAGAGTTTGTATTTTTCGTTGCTTTCGGGGCAAGTGGCTTCGTTGTTCTTATCAAAATGCAAACGATGTCCGTAACGACTCATCCAGCCGATATGTTTTGCCGGATTTCCAACTACCAAAGCATAATCGGCAACATTTTTCGTAACTACCGCACCGGCACCTATAAAACAGTACTCTCCAAGCGTATTTCCGCAAACTATGGTTGAATTTGCACCAATGGTAGCTCCTTTTTTTACCAAAGTAGTCATGTACTCCGATTTGCGAACGATGGCACTTCGCGGATTAATTACATTGGTAAAAACCATGGAAGGTCCCAGAAAAACATCATCTTCGCAAATAACGCCGGTATAAATGGAAACGTTGTTTTGCACTTTTACGTTGTTGCCCAATTTAACTTCGGGCGAAACCACCACATTTTGACCAATATTGCATTTTTCGCCGATTTCGCAATTTTGCATAATGTGCGAAAAATGCCATATTTTAGTGCCTTCTCCTATTTTGCAACCTTCATCAATTACTGCCGTTTGGTGGGCAAAAAAGTTTTTTTCCATAATAAAAAAGTTTTATTTTTTTTCAAAAAAATTGTTTCCAAATTATTCTATTCTTTTTCAATTTTTAAAAAAAATTCTTGTACAAAATCTTAAAAAAATTGTACAAATTTATCTCTTTTTTTATACAAAAAAAAATGAAAAGTTACTCATTTTTGAATAACTAATAAATAATATGTATTGACTAATTTTCTTTATTCCTCAAAATCAAAAAGATATAAAATATTTGGTAACTTTTTGTTAATGTTTTTTACGTAACAAAATTTTAAAAAAAAATAAATAAAAGACCAAGATATTTATATTAATATTATGAAAAACAGTTTATTGATGATTATTTATTACATATTTTGTGAAAAATGAAAATGAAGACCTTGCAGTTTTAAAAAAACATGTTTATTTATGCAGTTATTTAGATTTAATATAAATTACATAAAACGCTTTTTTATAATAAAAAGTTTTGTACATTTGCTTACTGAAAAAAATGATAAAAATATCTTTTACTTTTAAATTAATTTTTAAAAAAATAATATAAAACGTTGAGTGCCATATTTGTAGCAATGGGAGCCAGTTTTTTTGTGGCTGTAATATTTTTAATATTGTATCTTTTTTCGGTAAAAAAAGGACAATTTGACGATACTTACACACCCTCGGTAAGAATATTATTCGACGAAAATGATGAAATTCAAACAGAAAACAAACAAATAGAAACAAATATTAACAATTCAAATGAAAAACAAGAATAATTAAAGAACACATGGAACAACAGACCTTTTATTATGACAACAAGATAGTGAAGCTGTTTGCTTATGCTACTATTTTGTGGGGAGTAGTGGGTTTGCTGGTTGGGCTGATAGCGGCACTGCAACTGGCATTTCCAATCTTCAATTTCAATTTGTCGTATGTAACTTTTGGGCGTATCCGTCCTATCCATACCAATGCAATTATTTTTGCATTTGTGGGTAACGCCATTTTTACAGGGGCATATTATTCAATCCAGCGTTTGCTCAAGGCGCGTATGTTTAACGACTTCTTGAGTAAATTTAATTTTTGGGGCTGGCAATTCATTATTGTTTCGGCAGCCGTAACTTTTGCTTTGGGTTACACTACCGGAAAAGAGTATGCCGAATTGGAGTGGCCTATCGACCTTATGGTGGCTTTGGTATGGGTGGCTTTTGGTGTAAACATGATTGGTACAATCATCAAACGCAGAGAGCAGCACATTTACGTAGCCATTTGGTTCTATTTAGCCAGTTTCTTGGCGGTTGCTATTTTGCATGTGGTGAACTCGATTGAAATACCGGTTCACTTTATGAAAAGCTACATTGTTTACGCCGGTGTTCAAGACGCCGTAGTGCAATGGTGGTACGGACACAATGCGGTAGCTTTCTTCTTAACAACTCCTTATTTGGGTTTAATGTATTATTTCTTGCCAAAAGCAGCCAATCGTCCGGTTTATTCTTACCGACTTTCAATTGTTCACTTTTGGGCATTAATCTTTATTTATATGTGGGCTGGTCCTCACCATTTGTTGTATCAAGCTTTGCCGGATTGGGCGCAATCATTAGGCGTAACCTTCTCTGTGATGCTTATTGCACCTTCTTGGGGCGGTATGGTGAACGGTTTGATGACCCTTCGCGGTGCTTGGGACAAAGTTCGCGACAGTGCCATTCTCAAATTTATGGTGGTTGCCGTAACAGGTTACGGTATGTCCACATTTGAAGGACCGCTTTTATCGTTGAAAAACGTAAACGCTTTGAGCCACTTTACCGACTGGACAATTGCTCACGTACATATTGGTGGTTTGGCTTGGAACGGTTTCCTTGCTTTTGGTATGCTTTATTGGTTAATCCCTAAACTTTTCCGTACCAAATTATATTCCGACAAACAAGCCAACATTCACTTCTGGTTAGGAACTTTGGGTATTTTATTCTATGCCGTGCCATTGTATTGGGCAGCTTTTACTCAAACACTTATGTGGAAAGAGTTTACAGCCGAAGGCATCTTGGCTTATCCAAACTTTATGGAAACCGTTACTCAATTGATTCCTATGTACATTACCCGCGTTTTGGGTGGTACACTTTATTTCACCGGAGCTATTTTAATGGTTTACAATTTAATTAAAACCATTCAATCAGGTTCTATTGAAGAAAACGAAGAAGCACATGCTCCGGCTTTAGCCGAAACATCAAAACTTCGTTTAGCCGGCGAAACCATTCACCGTTGGTTGGAAAGAAAACCGGTACAATTTACCATTTGGATTGCCATAGCCGTTATCGTAGGCGGTGCGGTAGAAATTATCCCAATGATGATGATAAAATCGAACGTTCCAACCATAGAAAGTGTAAAACCTTACACTCCTCTTGAATTGGAAGGACGCGATATTTACGTTCGCGAAGGTTGTTACACTTGCCACTCTCAAATGGTTCGTCCGTTCCGTTCCGAAACCGAGCGTTATGGCGAATACTCAAAAGTGGGCGAATTTGTTTACGACCACCCGTATCAATGGGGTTCGCGCCGTATGGGACCGGATTTGGCTCGTTCGGGCGTAGTAACCGGAAAAATGTATAAGACTGATTCTTGGCACTTTAACCACATGCTCGACCCACGTAAAATGGTTAAAAACAGCATGATGCCCGCTTATCCTTGGCTTATAAAAGACGATTTAAGCACCGACTATACAGCTAAGAAAATCAGCGTAATGCAAACTTTGGGAGTTCCTTATCCTGAGGGTTATGCCGAAAAAGCAGTAGATGATTTGAAAAAACAAGCCGAAACCATAGCCGCCGGTCTAAAAGCCAATGGCATAGATGTTTCGCCAAGCAAAGAAATCATTGCTTTGATAGCTTACATTCAACGTTTAGGTGTGGACATAACCAAACAAGCCGGCGAAGTAAAAGCCGAAACCGAAGAAGTCGTTATTGATTTTACGCCACTAACAGACGCCGAAAGCGTTACAGCAGGCGAAGCGGTTTACGTGAAAAATTGCGTAGCTTGCCACGGTGCTGCCGGAAATATTGACGGCACGGGACTTGTAGGACCGGCTCTGTTCGATACGATTTACATTCACGGAAATACTCCAAACGATGTTTTCAAAGTTACTTCCGAAGGCGTTCCCGCAAAAGGTATGCAAGCTTGGAAACATTTACTTCCAAAAAAAGAATTAGACCAAGTGGTTAGTTTTGTATTAAATTATAAAAAATAAAATACCAAAATTCTTAATTAAAGGTCAATTTGTTTGATGTCCGATTTTCCGAAAGGTAATTTTTCCTTTCGGAAAATCAAAAAACATAAAACTTTATAAAAAAATTATAAAAAATACTTTTTAAAGAAATTTTTATTTTTTTTTTACTTTCAAAAAAAACTTTTTTTAAGAAAAAATAACTTTTATACAAAAAGAACGATGAAATTAGCAACTCACTATTTGCAACAGATAGAAAATGTAGATATTTTTCCAATCATTTCGCTGTTTATTTTTATGACTTTGTTTGTTTTAGTTGTAATCAGAGCCGTTACTGCCGATAAAAAATTTATCGAAGATGCAAAAAAAATGCCTCTTTCAAACGATTAAAAAACAAATTTTTATGTTAAGTTTTTTTTACAAAAAAAAATAAAACCATAAGTATAAAACCTTTTTTTAAATTTATAAAATTATGGAAGAAACACAAGAAAAAAAGATAACCCACAACGAAGACGATAAATTGATGATAGACCATTCGTATGATGGCATACAAGAACTCGACAATCGTCCTCCACCATGGATTATGTGGTTATTTTACATTACCGTTATTTGGTCGGCATTGTATGGAGGCTATTACCACTGGTTTTGGCAAGAAGAGGTTTCACCTCAAGAGTCTGAATATCAAGCAGAACTGCTTGCTGCAACTGAAAAACAAGAAAAACTGAAAGCCTCAAATCCGGAAAAATATTCTTTCGACGAAACAAAAATTACCCTTTTTTCGGAAGCCGCCGATTTAGATGCCGGAAAAGCTCTTTATGCAGCGAAAGGTTGCGTAGCTTGCCATGGAAATTTGGGCGAAGGCAATGCCGTAGGTCCGAACCTTACCGATGAGGCTTGGCTCAATGGAAATACGCCGGCTGATGTGTTTAAAGTTATCAAACACGGTAACCCTGCAAAAGGTATGATGGCTTACAAAGACCAAATGACAAATGACGAAATTCAGAAGCTAACCAGTTGGATATTAGTGTCTTTAAAAGGTTCTAATCCTCCAAATGCTAAAGCTCCTCAAGGAAATTAATATTTCATTCATGTCAATAATAAAAGCGGAACGAATTTACTTCTTCCGCTTTTTATATTTTATATTTTTAGCAATGTTCGTTCTATTTAATATAAATATTTGATTATAACGAATTTATAAATAAAATTTCAAAATGCAGTAATTTATTGAAAATCAAACATTTTCAAATTTTAAAATTGAAAAATTAACGAATTAGTAATAAAATAAACAGACCAGTAAAAAACTTACATTTTCTAAAAAAAGTTTTTAAAAAAAAAAAAATAGTATTATACAAAACATCACTGGCTTAATTTTTGTTTTAAGAAAAATAAAAAAAAATGAAAAAAGCAAGTTTTTTATTCCTAACTATATTCTGGGCTTCAATTCAAATCTTTGCCCAAGAGATAACAAATTTGAATGAATTAATTCAAAAAGAAGAACTTATAGAAAAAGAACTTTTGGTTTTAACATCGGGAGAAAGCGAATCGGAACGTTTAAAAGCCAGCGAACAAATTTTTAAAACCCTCGGCGAAGCCTTTCAATTAGACCCCGAATTAAAATATCCTTTTCCAAAACTTAAAAACATACCCATTTTAATTTCGACCGACCAAAAAATGCGTATTGTAACATGGAATGTGTATTTTGAAAACGGAACTTACCAATATTTTGGGTACATTCAGTACAAAAAAGACAAAAATAAAACCCTTTTATTGCCACTCAAAGACGCTTCGGCTACCATTGAAACTCCAGAAAAAGAAATTTTAGGTAATCAAAATTGGTTTGGTGCATTGTATTACGACCTGATAGAAATAGCCGATAAAAGCAAAAGTTATTATACACTTTTGGGCTGGGACGGCAACGACCTTTTCTCAAACAAGAAAGTAATTGATGTACTTTACTTTACCTCAAGCGGACAAGCCAAATTTGGACATCCTATTTTTATCAGACAAGGAAGGGCTGCGAAACGTATAATATTTGAATATAGCAAAACAGCAAGTTTGACTCTCAAATACGATAAAAATCTACAAGCTATCGTTTTTGAACGATTGGTTCCTTCTAAGCCAACTTTTGAAGGCAATTTCCGATTTTATGTTACCGATGTAACCACTGACGGGTTGATTTTAGAGAAAGATAAAAAATGGCATTTTGTTGAAGACATTCAATCAAAAAACGACAAAACACAGCCCCTAAAAAATAGGAAAACTCAAAAAAATTACAAAAATTAGATGCTGTTTATTAGAATTTCTACAAATTCACTTCTTTTTGTTTTTAAAAATCTGTTTTCATACAATCATGGTTAATTAACTGTATATCAAACTTTTAGTGTTCTACAAATTCGTATCTAATGTTGAGCAATTTAGCATACCTTGAGCCGGAGGTAAGCATATCCAAATCGTCTTTATCGTAGTGCCAACGAATGATAATATCTGTTTTTTTTGAATATTTTTCAAGTTGCAATAACAGTTTTGCAATTTGTTTAGCCGAAGCGGTATTAAAATATTCAAGATTAAATTCAAAAATGGACTTTTCGTTTGGATTTTTCATATATTCATCGAGCCAATCGAAAACGGGCTTGTAAAATTCTATGGCATTTTCAGGCCACGAGCGGTCAGAAATCATAAAGTATCCTTTTTGGGGATTAAACTCTACACCGGGCGTATCTTCTGTTTTATGTATAATTAATGCTTCCATTTGTTGTAAAAAAAGTTGATTGCTATATGCTAAATGCCTAATAAATGTATGAATACTTAAATTGATATTTTTTGAAAAAAATTAAATCTTTTTCTTTTTAATTTTACCCTTTTTCATACTTAAATTTAAAAATTTTCATGTAAAATTTTATAGCCTTTGTTAGACTTTTCACACTTTTTGAACTATTTTTTTATAATCTTAAAAACTTTATAAAATTATACATTTTATTTTTATAAAAAAAAATTTTAGAATAGTTTTTTTGCAAAAATAATATTTTCGGTAAAAATAGAACTATTTTTACAAAAAAAATAATTTTAAACTTTGTCTAAATTGGCTTCCAGAATAAAAAATGAAAATTGTTCGTTAATTTTTTCAAATCGATAATCTAAAAAATTATTGCTTTTCCAACGAATATCTATCATTCCCAAATTCGATTGATTTTTTTGAAGTTCGGCTTTTAGCTCTTTTAAATAAACGTTTTCCAAATCATCGAGCGTATAATTGTTTACTTTTTCAATGGTTTCGAGCAAGTGAGCTTGTTTGTGATTTTCTATGTAGTTGCCGGCTACAAATTTATATTGATTTTGAGTTTCGGAAAGTAAAAAAATACCGAATTTTTCCTTTTCGGAGTCTTTTGTTGAGTGATAGATAATGTTTTGAAGCATTTCTATGAGAATATTGATTGATTTTTTTTGAATATAGTGCGAATTTTGAATTTTTGATTCAAGAAATGACAGTAAACCTTTGAGCTTGTCTTGTGTAAAATGACTGTTGTAAAGCAAGGCTATTTGCTCTTTTTCGAGCAATTTGTGGGTGTATTTTACGGTTTCGAATGAAAAAGGGATTTCTTTTTGGTCGTTTTCGGGAATGATTGACGTAAAATAAAAATACGAAAATTGGTCATCGAGCGTGGAAAAAGAAAAATTCAGATTGTGCTTGGCTTTGCGTTTTATGTTGATTAACCCCAATCCCGCGCCGCCTTGAGCGTTGTATTTGCCATTGAGCAATACCGATTTGTAAAATTCGAGCAATTGTTCTTGATCGAGTGCATTGATTTTGTTGATTCGCTCGGTCAAATTCTCTTTTTCGGCGTTACTTATCAGATTTCCAACGGTCAAAAAGTAATCTTTGTTGGTTCGCTGCACTCTAACAATGGAATTACTTAGCAATTGATTGTCTTTTTCTTGATATTTTGTTACATTTTGAAGCAATTCAACCAAAATAAAATATACTTTTTTAAATGTTTGTGAATTTTTTTCACGTTCGTTGAAGTTTTTTTCGGTCAGCATCAAAATGTAATCCATAGCCAAGGGTTCGAGTTCACCCCGATAAATGTAAGTAAAATCGCCGTCAGGTGATTGATTTACAATTATTTTGCTTAGTATGATATCTTTTACCGTTTCGTTCATCATTTTTTTTATTTTTTTAAAATTTAGTTTCTACTGCTATTTCCAAATTGAAAAAAGAAATTTGTTCATTAATGGGTTTGAAAAAATATTTCAAATCGCTTTGACTTTTTATTCGCATATCAATAATTCCCAGTCCGGCTTTATTGCTATGCAATTCATTGAAATCGAGCAGTTTAGTGTTGTAAAAATGGTCTAAACTTTCTTTAGTCATATTATTTACATCTTCTATTTTTTGAGTAAGAGCTTCAACGTTTTCGTTTTTAATAAAATTTCCGGTATTTAAAATGTATTCACCCTCTTGCTCTTGAAGGTAAAAAATTCCCGGCTTTTCTTCGTTGTTATTATTTAATTTTGAGGCGTGATGGATAATATTTTGCAGCATTTCTACCATTAGATTGAAAACTTTTTTGCGCAAGCTACCCAATTCTATCAATTGATTTTCGATGACCGAAACCAGTGAAAGCAAACTTTCTTGGCTAAAACCACTGTTAAAAACCAATGAAATATCTTCTAAAACAAGGGCTTTGTGAATTTCGACAACTTTACTGAGCGAAAATTCAAGGTCGCGTTCAATGATGTCGTCGTGGTCGTAAATGGTGGGCATAACAGTATGTAAGTAGAAATACGAATACTCTTCGTTGAGCTTTTCAAATCTGAATGTCAAGCGGTTACCCGATTTTCGTGCCATTTCTATCAAACCCAAACCCGCTCCGCCTTCTTCGGTAAATTTTCCGTTTTTGAGTATCTGACGATAATAATTTTTTAGCTCATCTTTGGTTAATTTGTTCACTAACAGCAATTTATCCGCTACATAAGCTATGCGCGAGTTTTCTATCAAATTTCCGGTAGAAATTAAATATCGTTCGGCTTTTTTCTGTATAAAAAAAACACCCGATTTATCAAACAAATCTAATTTAAGTGCTTGATAACGAGTGATATTTTGAAGACTCTCAACCATTAAAAAATACACTCGGCGGCGCAACTGAACGGGCTGATTAATTTCATCGATATTTCGCTCGGCAAGTTCCAAAATGGCTTCGGTTATGTTTTGCGTAAACACTCCGCGATAAATGTAATTCAAATCGCTGGGTTGCGTATTCTCAAAAATATCGAGTATGACAGAATGTACCGGATTGTTTTTTATAATATTCATAGTAATTTATCAAAATAATATAATTTACCATATTTTTTTGAATGCTTTTTTATAAATATGAAATAGAGTATAACTTCAAAAAAATTATATTTTATGATATATCCAATCAATTTGTTTTATAAAAAAATATTATAAAAATGAACCAATCAGAAAATGGATTTGTTTTATAAAAAAGCTCTTTTTATCATACACTATCTAATAAAAATAAAAATAAACGAATTGTTATTTTTTTTAAAACAAAACAAAAGTAATTATTTTTTTATTTTTGTTAAAATATTTTAACTGCAATTTACAAAAAACTTTTAATAAAAAAAAAAATGTTTGTTTCTTTTTTAATTATAGGGTATTTTTTCTAAAAAAAAGAAAAAAAATGATTTTTTTTTCCAAAATTAATTAAAAAAATGAAAAAAAAAGCATTTTTGCAAAAAATAAATACTACAAGTTGCTGGTTTTCGTTTTTAAAATAGATTTTTTTTGTAAAAAATAAAAAAAAAACATGAAAATAAAATTATTTGTAATATTCCTTTTCATCGTCAAAGCAGAATTGCTTTTGGCTCAGTGCGAAGTAAAAAATACCGCTTTTAAAGCCGGCGAAATTGTAACTTACAGTGCTGCTTACAATTGGGGATTTATCTGGGTTGATGCCGGAAGAGTAAGTTTTAAGGTATTTGAACAAGATTTTAATGGGCAAAATGCTTATTATTTTAAAAGCACCGGAACAACCCTTAAAAAATACGATTGGATTTATAAAGTGCGCGATGTTTTTGAAGCATGGGCGGATACCGAAACCCTTAAACCTCTGAAAGCCATACGCAATACGAGCGAGGGCGATTATAAAGTTTTGGATATTTACCACTTTGACCACAACCAAAAAAAAATCTATGCCAACACAAGCAACTCTAAAAAAAAGCCACAAAAAGACACTCTAAAATTAGGTAAATGCACATTTGACTTGCTTACAGCCATTTACTTCGCTCGAAACATTCGTTTTGAAAACTACAAACCCAATGATAAAATTCCCATTTCGTTTGTTATCGACAATGAAATTTTCAATTTAAAAATAAAGTTTTTAGGTAAAGAAACCATCACAACCAAAGACAATCGGACGTTTCGATGTTTAAAATTTACACCCGAACTGGTAGCCGGAACTATTTTTGACGAAAAAAGCGACATGACCGTTTGGGTAACTGACGACAAAAATCGACTGCCCGTGCTGGTAGAAGCGAAAGTGCTGGTTGGTTATGTTAAAGCTTTGTTAATCAGCACCGAAGGACTTCGTTATCCGCTTAGTTCGGAAGTAAAGTAAAAAAAATAATAGCGCATATTACTTGAAATTAAAATCATAAAAAATTAACAAATATTCGTAATTTTTATTAAAATTCGTATAAAAAATAAACTTAAAAATTTTAAAAATATCTAAGTTTATTTTTTTAAGCGTCATTTTACGTTCAAAAAAATTATTCGTATTCCAATTGTTCTAATTCGCTATTTCCTTGTTCGTTTTGGTGGTATTTATATGCCAACATCGAAATCAGTTCACTAAAACCATTTACAGCTTGCTGAGTTCCTTGCGAAATTTCCTTTTTTTGCAATTTGAGCAGCATTACAGCGTACAAAGCAGTAAACATGGTTTCTAATTCGTTGTCGTAAAAACGATTGCCTTTTTTTTGAAATTCGCCTATATCGGTAATTACTTTTGTGTAAACTTGGCGATATTTATCTTCCTGTGGCGACTTAATAAGCTGTAAATGAAAATAATACAAATCGTTAAGTGTATTTTTTATAAATAAAGTGTGTCCTTGGTTTTCAATTTTTTCGGTTTTTATGATGGCTATAAAATTTTCGTACCAAAGTTTTATTTGGCTCATCACTTCAGGCGATTGTTGATATTTTGATATTAAATTTTGTTCTACTAAATTCATATCCAATTGGTTAGCTCTTAATAAATCTTCTATTTGCCAGATATAAAGAATGTACTCGGCAATATTGTTTTGTTTTTTTTCTTGTGCTATTAACATTTTTTTATTTTTTTTGTAAAAAAAAGAAGCGATTTTTTTTATTAAAAATTTCTTTTTGCAAAAATAAAAAATAAAAATGGATTCTTTTTGAAAAAATAAAAATTAACTAAAATGAGAAAAAAAGTGTTTTCCTTGCTGGTATGTATGTTGCTTATTATGAATGGATTTACTCAAAAAACATTTAATAAAGAGCGACATCAATTGGGTTTTGTTTCGGGATATGGCAATCAGCAATCTTTGGGGGTAAAATATACTTATGAAGTAGTGTTTTTTCAATTTCAACATTATTATCGATTGTCGAAAAGTAGCAAATGGCAAATTGATTTACTCACTCAGCCTCAGTTCAATACCGTAAAATTTAAGCCCATTGACACTGTACCTCAAATTGAATCGGGGATAGAGTTTGGCGTTAATGTTGGCATTTTGTTTCGGCGACAAATAGTAAATGAAAAGGTTCATTTTTACACTTTTATAAGCACCGGTCCGCATTATGTTTCGGGTACACCTGCACGCCAAGTTTCCGGGTTTATTTTTTCCGATAATTTCTTTGTAGGTATGGATTTTCAAATTTCGCCCCGTTTAAATCTTGATATAAGACCCGGTTTTAGGCACATTAGCAATGCAAGCATTAAACAACCTAACAAAGGTGTAAATACTGTCATTTTAAGCGGCGGTTTTATTTTAAAATTAGAAAAATACAAAAATAAAGTCGGAAAATTTTCTTGATTTTTTTATTTAATATTTGTATCTTTAATGGAGGCAAATGATTCGTTTTTTAATTAATTAAAAAACAGACAATCAGGCAATTATCTAAATTTCATATTCTCAAATTTTCAATTTAATTTACTTCTCTTAACCAGTTGAATGCGTCTTGAGAATTGGAAAAATAACGAGTAGTAAAAAATTGTTCCTGATGTTCATCGATGGTTTGTTCGGAAGAGACACTTGCGAAAACATCTGAACTGACAATGATTGCAAACCACCGGATACCAACTTTTGCTACAATCGGAAAAACATTTTCATTGTGCCATTTTTGCAACTCTGGAGTTATTACAAAACGAAAATTTTGCATATCTATTAAGATTTTTTTAACGGTATATTTATCTTGCACTTTATCAACTACCGCTTGCGATAAATCCGTAAAATCTTTTTTGTACTCTTGCGGAGTATAATTTTCAGATTCAAAATCAAATTCTTCAATTAAAATATCTTGCCGTGTATCTAAAAGCAAGATTTGGTATTGACTATTGTAAATAAGCATAAAAAAAGTTATTTGGTTTTTTTTAAGAAAATTTGAAAAAAATTAATCAAATGCCGAATTAAATTCATTGGTAGAAACATCAATCATGCGCTCATAATCTTCATCAGAAAGGTCGTCGAAATAATAATTTACCGGATTTACGGGCTGTCCGTTTTTGTGAACTTCGTAATGCAAATGCGAAACATTTGAAATGCCGGTGCTTCCCATGAGTGCAATCAAATCGCCACGTTTTACTTTTTGTCCCAATTTTACAAACATTTTATTTAAGTGTCCGTAAAGGGTTTCAAAACCGTAAGAGTGATTGATTACTACATAGTTACCAATTCCACCGCGTCCATATTTGGCTTCAACAACGCGCCCGTCTCCGGCAGCGTAAATGGGCGTATTCATGGGCGCGCACAAATCTACGCCTGCATGTAAACGATAAATTTTTAGTATCGGGTGCATTCGCATTCCAAAAGGTCCAAAAGCCGTTAAATCTTTTTTCTTTACAGGCTGTATAGCAGGAATGCTCGAAAGCATAAGGTTTTTATTGCGAATTAATTTTGTAACTTCATCGTAAGATTTGGATTGAACATAAAGCTGTTTTGAAATAATATCAAGCTTTCTATAGGTTGGAACAATGATGTTTCGTGATTCAAAATGATTAAATTCTTGGTAATCTTTCGTACCTCCATAACCCGCTGTGCGCACGGAAAGCGGAATGGGGTCGGCTTCAAAAAAAGGACGATATAAATTATTGTCGTGATGCTGCATCTGGCTTAAATCTTGGGTTAATGCCAGTATTTTATTATTTAAAATTCGGTATTGAAATTTTATTTCTCTATTTTTCGCATTTAGGCTTTTAACATGCGGAGAATCAATAAAATAAAATGCCAATAAAAATAAAAACAAACCGATTACAACACTTGTAAATGAATAAGTGAAAAAGCGCCTGATTAATTCTTCGTAACTTAATTCTATTTTCACAAAATTAAGCGACTCTGCATTAAATTGATATTTACTTTTTTTTCTCATAAATGCAATTGTTTATTTAAAAAACTTACTGAAAAAGAGTTTTTTTCATTATACAAAAGTAATTTTTTATTTGTAAAAAACAATTTTTTTGTAATATTTTTTTAATTTTCCGATTTTCTAAATTCCTAAAAATTTTGTATTTACAAAAAATAAAATAGAAAAAAAATATCTGATAATCACATAATATACAATGAATTATAATTTAAAAGTATTTGTTTACTTTTGAAAAAAAATCCCAAAGAACTACTCCTGCACTTACGGCAATATTTAGAGAATGTTTTGTACCGAGCTGTGGTATTTCAATGCACAAATCGCACAAATCAACTACTTTTTGCTGAACTCCTTTTACTTCGTTCCCGAAAACAAGGGCGTATTTTTGATTTTTTATTGGGTAAAAATCGCTCAAAAGGGTACTATTTTCAACTTGTTCGAGAGCTACAAGTGTATAATTTTGCTTTTTTAATTCTTCAACCAATTCAATGATATTTTCTACATATTCCCATTCTACCGATTCGGTGGCTCCGAGTGCGGTCTTACGTATCTCATTGTGAGGTGGTTGCGCAGTTATTCCACACAAAAAAATCTTTTCTATCAAAAAAGCATCGGAAGTTCTAAAAACGGAACCTATATTATTGAGACTCCGCACGTTGTCGAGTATTACAACCAAAGGAGTTTTACCGGTTTTTTTAAATTCTTCAACCGTCAAACGATTCAGTTCTTCATTTTTTAATTTGCGCATTTTTCTTTTTTTTTATAGAAAAAAAGTCTATTTCAATTTTATATTATTTTTTTTTTACAAAAATACGATTTTATTTATAAAAATTAAAATATTATTTGCTAAAATAAAAAAAAAATTGTAAGTTTGCTTTCAAAGAAACCTTTTATTAATAAAAACTTTTTAATTATTATAACATGCTGGGAATAAAACATATAAAATTTGATTCGTCTGTTTATGTAGTTCATTATAAAAACGGAAAAATAAAAAAAGAAGGAAAAGGCTTGTCGTTTTATTATTATGTGCCAAATTCTTCTATCGTAGCCATTCCTTTTGGCACGGACGATGTGCAGTTCATTTTCAACGAGATAACTGCCGACTTCCAAGATATTTCCATTCAAGGACAAATTACTTACAAAGTGATTAATCCAAAACAACTATCAGATTCACTTGACTTTACAGTTGATGAACGCGGAAAATACAAAACCGGCGACAAAGAAAAACTCAATCAGCGTTTAATTAACGAAGCTCAAACGGCTACATCGAGTTTTATAAAAAGTTTGAACTTAAAAATTGCCATTCGCAGTGCCACCGAAATTCAAGATTTTATTATCAAAGGTCTTTTGAGTTCAAAGGCAGTACAAATGCTTGGTATTGAGCCGCTTAGTGTAAATATTTTAGCAGTAAAACCTGTGCCTGCAACCGCTAAAGCCCTTGAAGCCCAAACCCGCGAAGCCTTGCAACAAGAGGCGGACGAAGCGATTTATGCACGTAGAAATTTTGCCGTTGAGCAAGAACGAAAAATTAAAGAAAGTGAGCTGAATACCGAAATTGCCATTGAAGAAAAAAAGAAACAAATTTCTGAAAAGAAAATGGAATCGGAGGTGCTAAAAACCGAAAACGAACGAAAACTTCGCGAAATGCGCATAGATGCTGACAGTTCGGCTGCCATTAAAAAAGCCGAAGCCGATTTCATAGCCGAAGAAAATAATCGAAAACTTCGGAAAATGAAATCCGAAACAGATATTTCGATTGAAACTCAACGCCAACAATTTGTGGAAATTAACACCGCAAATTTATTGAAAGAAGCCGATGCCAAAGCTTATGCTATTGATGCGGTTATGAAAATTTATAAAAACGTAGATTGGCATATTTTAATGGCTCTTAGCGGAAAAAACAATCCGGCTGACAATATTAGTATGGCATTTAGAGAATTAGCAGAAAACGCTCAAAATATTCAAAATCTGAATATTACGCCCGATTTGTTGCAATCTATTTTGAATAAATAATTTATTGAATTGTTCTGCAAACACCAGACAGATTTTTTAAAAAATTTATCTGGTGTTTTAAAAAAATAAAATTTATTTTTATAAAAAAATTATTTTGAAAAAAATATTCTTTTTTTTGTAAAAATATATCCATTTAATCTAAAAAATAGCAATTTTCATATAATTTTTTATTATATAAAAAAAATGAAGAGCAGCATCGAAAACATTATTATAGTAAAAGAAGAAACTCGGCTTGAAAAATTAACAGCCAAATACAACACCATACAGCAAGCGGCTTTTCATATCGAAAAACAGCGAAGTGCCTTTTTTGCAAAAAGCCCCAAAATGAAAAAAGAGGCAAGAAGTATTTCGGCAAAAGTTTCGGGCAACGCGGGGCTAATGGAAGACTTAATGGAAGAGAAAATGAACTTGAAAGCTGTTGAAGAAGAAAGTAAAAAAGAGGTAGAAGCTTATCAGCAAGAACACGATATTTTTCAAAATTCGCTCGATATTCTCAAAAAAGAGCTTTCAAATGTTGTTAAAACGAAAGTTATTGATAAGAACATGCTGCCTCGATTTTTGTTCAGTTCAAACGATTTGGTATTGGTTATTGGACGAGACGGTTTGGTAGCAAATACCGCAAAATATGTTAATCAAATTCCAATTATAGGCGTAAACCCCGATACTTTGCGTTACGATGGTGTTTTGCTTGCCTATAATACCCAAAATTTTATGAACGCCGTAGATAATGTTTTGCGGAATCATTATTCTTTCAAAATGGTTTCCATGGCAGAAGCAAAATCCAATGACGGTCAGCGTTTGCTGGCTTTCAATGATTTTTTTATTGGCACAGGTTCGCACATTTCGGCGCGTTATACCATTACTTACGGCGATAATTCTGAGTTTCACTCATCGAGTGGTGTGATTGTTTCTACGCCGGCTGGCTCTACCGGTTGGTTGAGTTCGTTAATTAACATGGCAAATGGAATTGGAAATAATTTTGGTAAAAACAAAGGCATTCAAATTCAACAACAAAAAATGGAATGGGAAGAAGAACAACTCATTTTTATTGTGCGCGAACCCTTTGCAAGTAAGCATTCCAACGCAAATTTGGTTGCGGGAAAATTGTATAAAAATGAATTTTTACAAATCGAATCGCAGATGCCCGAAAATGGGGTTATTTTTTCTGACGGCATAGAATCGGACTTTATAACTTTTAATTCGGGAACCATTGCCACCATTGGAATAGCTCCTGAAAAAGCCAAATTGGTTATTTAAGTTTTTTTATTTCAAAAACTTGTGATTAGAATACTTATTTTTTATGTAACTTTCTTGTTATTAAAATTTTGCCAAAGTTTTTAATCTTTGGCAAAATTTATGTTTACACTAAAAAAATTGAGCAGATACTTCTAAAATTTTACCCATTTTTTTAAAGTCAAATTTTCAAATTTTTAAAATTCCAGATTTTTTTCTAAAAAAGTATCTTTTTTTTACCAAAAAAATTTAATTTTATTTATAAAGAAAAACCGATTACATAAAAAACATTTTTATTTTCGGGATTGGAAATAAAACTAAAATGAAGCGGCAGAGAAAAAGATTCGTTAATTTTAATTTCTTTTTGAGCTTTCAAACCTACGTTGATAAAATTCGCTTTTTTTACATCGTAAAAATAACTTTCTTTTAGGGCTGAACCGACAAAAAAATCGACAGAAATGTCATTTTTTGCAATAAACTGATACCCTAATTCAACATAAAGTGAATAATTGTTTTCGTTGCTCAAAATATATTCTTGCGCAGTTTCGTCGTAAGAAAGAATTTTTTTGTCATCGCCATAAATCAAAGCGGAAGCCGTAATTGCAAGCGGAAATTTTTCGTTTCCGTGAAATTGCAACATCAATTCGCCGGTGTGTGCGGTTTCATTTTTTTTGAAATTAAAAAAATCTTCGCCCGAATTGCCATGAAAATCGGTCAAAGTGATGTTGAAAAGACCAAAAGTGTAATTAAAATACATATCCGGCTCTAAAAAATCGCCCGTTAGATTGTAAGAACCCCAAAATCCGGCATTAAAATTTCCAAGCGAAACATCGAGCCATGGCTGAAAATTAAGTGCCTGATTGAAAGACAATCCGCGCCAAATATAACTGCTTACTACATCAGTTCCTAAATCTAAATTTATCTTTTTATTTTCTTGCATCTCTTGAGCTAAAGCTGAAATGGAAAATAAAACGGCTAAAAATAAAGTTCCTGTTTTTTTCATAGCTTTTAATTATTTTTGTATAAAAAAATGATTTTATACTGTAAATAGTTTGTTATTTAACTTTTCAAAAGTTCTAAAACTTTGGAAAAGTTCAGTTATGTTATAATAAATATTAAATTTTATCTTATTTTTAGTATATTTTCAAATTTAATTGCTTTTTTAATCCATTTTTTATTTTTTTTAAAATTATTTTTTTGTAAAAAAAAATGATTTTAAAAATTTAATTTCTTGGTAAAAAATTAGAATGAAACCATTGAAAAATTTCGTTCAAACTTATTAGCAATCAAAAAATCAGTATTTTATTACAACAAATTCTTTATTTACAAAATGTTACTATTTTTTTTAAGGCATTTTGCAAAACATTCTATTCGATAACGAACCGTAATTTTAAAAAAATAAATTCACGGATTTAAGATGTAAAAAACATAAATTATTGTATTTTTTCAAAAACCAGATTATTTTTATTATAATTAAAAACTTCTCCGGTTTGAATAATGTAATACCAGCCTAAAATATTTAATTTATTATTTAAAAATAAGTCGTGAATATAAGGATAAGAAAGTAAATGGTTCATTTGTTCCACTATGTTGAGCATTTCTGTTTTAACTTCTCTTTCGTCGTCATTTTCAATGTTTTCAGCTATTATTTTTTCTTTAACATTTACCGAAAGTTCGAGCCATTTGGCGGTGTGGGGAATTTTTTTTTTGGCTTCATCGTTCATAAAAATGGCTTTGCAGCCACCGCAATTTGAATGTCCACAAACTATTATATTGCTCACTTTCAACAATTTAACTGCATATTCGATAGACGAAGTAGTGGCTAAAAATTCTTCGCTTACTCTAAAATTTGGAACCAAATTGGCTATATTGCGAATTACAAACAATTCGCCCGGCAAGGTTTTGGTTATCAAGCTCGGAACAACGCGCGAATCGGAACAGCCAATAAACAATGTATGAGGCTTTTGGGTTTTACTGATTTTTTGAAAATGCTCTTGATGTATTAAAAAATCAATTGAGTTAAAATTTTTTACACCAGCGAATAAATTTTCCATATTTTTTTGTAAAAAAAATTACGAATGTTGATACTTTTTTTTAATGAAAAGTTAAAAAAATTGTCAAATTGATATAATTTGACAATTTTTTTTAACGTATTGTTTTTAACTCAATTTCAAATTGCCTATTCTTCAGCCGAAGATTTAATTACCGTGCTGTCGGAAGACAATGTTTCTCTGATTTTTTTCTCAATTTCTTGGGCTAATTCTAAGTTGTCGCTCAAAAGCGTTTTAACCGTATCGCGCCCTTGTCCGAGTTTTGTGTCGCCATAGCTAAACCAAGAACCGCTTTTTTTCACTACGCCGATTTCTACACCCAAATCGAGAATTTCTCCGGTTTTTGAAATGCCTTCGTTAAACATTAAGTCAAATTCGGCTTTTTTGAAAGGCGGTGCTACTTTATTTTTTACCACTTTCACGCGTGTGCGATTTCCGAGAACATCATCACCATTTTTAATTTGTCCTATTTTTCTAATATCCAAGCGAATAGAAGCATAAAATTTTAGCGCATTACCGCCGGTGGTGGTTTCGGGATTTCCAAACATAACGCCAATTTTATCGCGCAATTGGTTGATAAAAACCACTACAATGTGCGATTTGCTAACACTTGCCGTAATTTTTCTCAATGCTTGCGACATCAATCGGGCTTGCAAACCCATGCGTGAGTCGCCCATGTCGCCCTCTATTTCGGCTTTGGGTGTTAAGGCAGCTACGGAGTCAATAACCATAATGTCCACAGCACCCGAACGAATTAAATGGTCGGCTATTTCGAGCGCTTGCTCGCCGTTGTCGGGTTGCGAAATGAGCAAATTGTTGGTGTCCACGCCTAACATTTCGGCATAAAAACGGTCGAAAGCGTGTTCTGCGTCAATAATGGCAGCTATTCCGCCGGCTTTTTGGGCTTCTGCCATAGCGTGAATGGCTAAAGTGGTCTTTCCGGAAGATTCTGGTCCGAAAATTTCAATAATTCTGCCTTTTGGATAGCCATTTACGCCCAAAGCGGCATCGAGCGCTATCGAACCGGACGAAATACTGGGTATATTTTCTATGGCTTTGTCGCCCAAGCGCATTATTGTTCCTTTTCCGAAATTTTTATCGATTAAATCGAGGGTATGTTGAAGCGATTTTAATTTTTCTTCTCTGATGCTATCAATTGATTCTTCTTTTTTTGCCATTTTTATTTTAAATTGTTAAATTGTTATTTTATTGATTTCTAAAATTTTTTTTTAAGGAAAAAATTGAAATTAAATCTTAAAAAACAAAGAATTTTTATTCCAAGATTTGTTGAGCGTGGTCCTTGGTTCTCACTTTTTCAAAGATTTTGTCAATTTGTCCGTTTTCGTTGATAATAAAAGTAGTTCGGTTTACGCCCATATAAGTTTTTCCGTACATTTTTTTCTCGCCCCAAACGCCATAATCGGCTAAAATTTTCTTTTCGGTATCGGGAATTAAAGGAAACGGAAGTTCAAATTTGGTTGAAAATTTATCGTGCGAGCTTTGCGAGTCGGGGCTTACTCCTACTAATTCGTAACCTTTGGATTTTAAAATTTCATAATTATCGCGCAAACTACATGCTTCGGCAGTACAGCCCGGAGTATTGTCTTTGGGATAGAAAAAAAGAATTACTTTTTTTCCGGTTAATTGTTCTAAATTTTTTTGCTCGTTTTCTTTTGTTGTAAAATGAAAACTCGGAGCTTTATCGCCTATTTTTAAATGGGTCATTTTATCTATTTTTTTATAAAATTTTTAAATTTTAAAATCTTTTTTAATCCCTATTATTAAAAAATTTTGACAAAGATATTGAAAAATAATTGTTTTTAAGCATTTTTTTTGGAAATTTTTTTTTACTTATTTGAGTTATCTGTTTTGAAATAATAGATTTAACTATTTGATATTAAATATTTTATTTTTATATGTTTTAAAATTAGATAAATATTTTTTTCAAAAAATATACAAAAATAAATTAAAAGTTTTATATTTGTATTTTGCTAAATAATTTAAACTACGATAGTTCCGATAAATAAAAAATTAAAATCTAAAAAATATTTTTAAAAATAGAAGATAATACGAAATTGATTTAAAATATAAAAACTATGAATAGTAAGAAGTTGATTGTTATATGGATTTTCGCTTTAATTGTAAGTCCGCTTTTTGGGCAAAATGGTTTAGAAATTTTCACCATTAAAGACCAGCACAAATCACCCATTAAAGATATTGTTTTTAACAGAGATTCGAGTTTAATGGTTAGCGTAAGCGACTCAACGGTAAACATTTGGAGGGTTTCGCAATCGGAACCTGCACGAATTAAAACCCTTAGAGATAAGGCGTTTGTAAACAGTGTGAGTTTTTACAACGGCGACCAAATATTGATTACGGCAGGTGAATCGCAAAGCCTAAATTTTTGGGATTGGGAAAAAGGAGAAAAAATTAAAACATTCAAAATCAGATACACTCAAAGTGAAGTTGATGCTTTTGTAAACAAAAGTGAAAAAAACGATGCCGAAAGAAGGCAATGGCAAAGCAATAGTTCGAGTTCAAATAAAAAATCTTCCTCTTCGCAAAAAGCATCTGAAAATAAATTTGAGAAAAAAGAAATTGGCGATTTTCCGAGTGTAATTTATAAAATTTTAGTTCAAGGTGACAATATTTATTCGGCTCATGCCGATAATACCATAAAACAATGGGTTGCAACGAGCGAAACGGGTAAAATGGAAACGTTTAGAAGTTCGGAAAACGAAATTCACAAATGGGACATAAACGACATTTGCTTTTCTAAAGACAAAAAAAGGATTTATTCTGCTTCCGATGACAATACCATTAAAATTTGGGATACCTACTCCACTGCTTATTTAAAATCATTTAAAACTCAGCATGTTCGCAGTGTAATGCGCATTGTGCTTTCGCCAAAAGGCAATTTGATGGCTTCGCTTGGCAAAGATAATACCTTGAGAATTTGGGATTTAGATGGAAATCAAAAATGTGGAACGGTTTCGGACAAAGATGTAGCTGATGTGGCTTTTTCAAACAACGGAAATTTTATTGCACTTGCTGTTGAAAATGAAGTTCAATTATGGTCTGTAAATAAAGAGGGAAAATTAGCTTTGGTTGGAAATACGGAAGTTTTTATGTTTTCGAGCATTGCTAAAATTCAATTTTTACCTTCCAAAAGAGAGTCGATGTCGCTGCTTGTTTGCGATGAAAATGGCGAAATGAAAGGCATAGATGTAAGGGTTTTGATTGTACGAAAATATTTTGAGAAAGACTACGACAAAAGAATTAAAGCCGAAAAAGAACTTTTTGCCGATAAAGGCGAATTTGAAAAAGATTCTTCTTTTAATCGAAGGCTAAAAACACAAGAAATTTTTCGGGAAAAATTGGATAGAGAATATTTACTTCGCTTTGAGGAAATTAACATAGAACCCAAAGATGATGCTGTAAACGACAAAAAAATAACTTTGAAAATTGATAAAATTGACACTTATGATGCTGATAAAGAGGTGTTTCCAATTACAATCAAAGGCATAACCAAAGACGTTGCAGTTCCCTTTGACGATGCTCCGGCTTTTAAAAAGAACGCCTCACGAATTTCGGCAACGGGCTTGGAACGTACAATTGATAAGAAAAAAAGAATTGTAGAAGTGAAAATTTTAGACCCAAATACAAAAAAAGAATATCCTTTTGGCGATTTGGAGGAAGAAAAACAACAATAATTTTAAGAAAAAACACTTTTGTTTAAAATAAAAAAATTTTATACAATGAAAACATTCAAATTCAAAATAAGTTTAAGCTTGCTATTTTTTGTAGCATTAAGTTTTTGGCAAAACAATCTTTGGTCGCAAACCAACAAAAATACAAAACCGGAAAAATTTTCGGAAAAATCGTATTACAGTCAAATTTTTGGTAACGATGACCGTTTAAAATTGGCTACCATAGACAAGGAACTCCTTACGGGCGAAGCTTCTATGACAAAAATAAATCAGGATAAAAAGAAATCGAACGATTTGCTCAAAAAAGCCGACAGCCCCAAAACTTCGGCTAAGGATAAGAAAAAACTTTTGAAAGAAAAAAGCAAACTCGATGCTGCCATTATAAAGGAGGAACTATCTGTGTATGAGCTTTTTTATACTCAACAAAAAAGTAAATACACCATTTACAACGATAAAATAGAAGATGCTCAGTACGCCTACAGAGGCGACAACATCAAAGAGGGTAGAAGTTATGAATACGAAGCAAAATCGTTGTACAAAGATTCGGAAACCTACAAGCGCACTTCCGAAGGAAAAGATGTTTTGAGCAAACTCAAAGAATATCAAAAAGTTGATTCGCTTCAAAAAAAAGCAATTCTTAATTTCGAAAAAGCGTTTATGGTTTACAAAGACGAATCGCCCAATGAAATTGAAAGCAAACAAAAAGACCAAGTAGAATATGAACGCTTTTTGGCAAAATTAGATACCGTTTATCAGGCAGAAATAGACGCTTTGCTCAAAGGACGCGACCCAGAGTCGTGGATGAGAAGAATTGACGAAGCTTATAAAAGATACGAAGAAAGTTTCAAAAACATTACAAAAGAAAATACTCAAATAGAAAAATATAAAAAAGAAATTGAAGAACTTTCTACCAAAGAAAAATCGGAACGTGAAATGGCTGCCATAGGGAAACAAATTGAATTTTCTGACAGACAAAAAAAACGCTACGAAGAGGAAGCGTTAAAAGCCGAAAAAGAAGTTATTCGCTTGTTTGCTTTGCAAATCAGTCAAGCACGAGAAGACAACAAAGAAAAATTTGAAAGCTACAACGAGGGGTTTACCGGATACAAACGTGAAAAACCCAACCAGAAAATAGAAAAAGCTGAAAAAGAAATTGTTAACGATTTGACAACAGCCAAAAACTATTTAAACATAGCCGAATTTTCAAACACTTCGGCTAAAATGAAGAAAAAACTTTATACTTTGTTGTTGCAAGCCAATCTTCGTCAAGCCGAAGCTATGGATAAATTGGTTGCTATTAAAAAAGAAGAAAGAAATGCTTTTGTTGAAAAACGCATTGAATTTAAAGATTGCAATACAAATTTAGAAACCACCGGCACAACCAGTGTTGGCGGTGGAAAAATTAAAAAAACAGGAACGGGAAGCAGTAATTCAACGGGTAGTCAAAGTAGTAATTCAAGTAGCAATTCAAGTGGCAATGATAACACTTGGAAAAATGCCAACAAAAAAGGCATCAAATACAAAGTTCAACTTTTTGCACAAACCGAAGTACCGGCAAAAGATTCTTTCAAAGGTCTAACGCCCATTTCGAGCGAAAAACTTGAAAATACTTCGCTTACAGCCTATTTATTTGGAAATACCAACAGCATGTACATTGCCGAAAGACTTTTAACAACCGCAAAAAAAAGTGGGTATAAAGACGCTTACATTGTAGCTTACAACAAAGCCGGAGAACGCATTGCTCTCTGGGAAGCTGAAAATATTATTTCGAATTTGAAAAAAGAGGAAAATTCTGAAAATTACAAATCCAATAAAAAAGAAGACAATACCAAGTACAAAGATGAAATTGATTTTCAAGGCTTTGGAAATCATACCGGAATTGTTTATACCATTCAAGTAGCTTATTCGAATAAAAAACCTTCTGCGCAAGAAGTAAAAAATTTGGAACCCATTTATCAATACAAGCTTTCTAATGGGTTTGCTAAATTTTCTTACGGCTTGTTTCGCGATTTTAATTCTGCCGATTCTGAGTGTACTCGTATAAAAAAACTTGGTATTTCTGATGCTTTTGTTATTGCTTTTCAAAACGGCGAACCGATTGATTTGCAAACTGCCATTAGAAAAGAGCAAGATTAATTTTTTTTTGAAAATATATACTTTAAACGGTTATAATTTGAGCTTTTGTTTTTATGTAA
>DYNA01000209.1 GCA_020721325.1 Paludibacter propionicigenes | reverse complement strand
TTCATAATTCATAATTCATAATTCATAATTCATAATTCATAATTCATAATTCAATGTCGTTTAGTTAAGCATTAGACTCGGTCAGACCGGACAAGCCGGTCAGACCGTAGTCCTTGCCATCCGACCGGCTTGTCCGGTCTGACGGCTTTTCGTATTTTCTTAACTAAACGATATTGATTCATAATTCATAATTCATAAATGAATGTTTCTATTTATGAGGTTTTTAGGGTAAATGACGGAAAACCGCTTTTTTTGAGCGACCATTTAGCGCGTTTGAAAAAATCGGCTGATATAGTTGGTTTAAGTCTTTGGTTTTCAGAGGAGGAGATTAAAAAAAAAATAGCCGAATTGATAGAAAAAGAACATAAAAAAAACGGAAACATCAAGCTAATTTTTTCAAAAGAAGGTGAGAAAAATGAAAACCAAGAAGTTTATGAACTTTCCTACATTCCTCACAGTTATCCTACTGAATTGCAATACATTGACGGAGTTAAAGCAGCCCTTTTAAACGCCGAACGCCAAAAGCCGAACGCCAAAGTTTTAAACACCACAACCCGTCAAAAAGCCGATAAAATTTTAGCGGAAAGCGATATTTACGAAGTGCTTTTGGTTAATAATAAAGGCTTTATAACCGAAGGCAGCCGCTCAAATGTTTTTTTTATAAAAAATAAAACCGTATTTACTTCGCCTATTGAAACGGTTTTGCCCGGAATTACTCGCAAAAAGGTATTTGAACTTTGTTTTAAAAACAAAATTGAAATTCAAGAGAAAGCGGTTTCGGTACTTGATTTAGAAAACTATTCATCGGCATTTATTTCCGGCACTTCGCCTCAAATTTTGCCAATTAAAAGCATCGATGAACATTTTTTTGATGTAAATCAGTTCATTTTAAGGCAATTAATGAATTTGTTTAAAGAACTTGTTGAATAAAATTTGAACAAATTTTGGTCATTTTCAAAATATATTTCATTATTTTTAAAACTTTTTGGAAAAAAATTATATCTTTGTAAAGGTTTTACAAGAATTTTTTTTACAAATAAATCATTTAATTTATAAAAAATTATGAGAAATATTATTGAGATTGTGGTTTTTATAATCATTTTAATTGTGGTTTTTAAACTGTTAAAAGGTCTATTTTATGTGGCTTTAGCACTCGGAGCAGCTTATGTTGCATGGAGTTTGTGGAAAAAATACATTAAACGATAGGCAATAAAAATGAATAAAGAAATGAATAAAAAATATAAAATTATATTGCAAAATATTTTTATTGTATTCTTTATTAGCATTATAGCACTTACATCTATTTCTTATTTGCTTTCTTTTTTTTATTTTAACCGAGTTATAAAAGAAAAATTAATTGAAAATTTTAACAATGCCAATGCCAACAAATACGAATTGAGCATTAATCAGCTCAATAGCAATTTGTTGCGGGGATATATTTTGATAAAATCGGCAAAGATTACCAAAAATAAAAATTATAGAAATAAACGCAAACTTTATATTCAAAACATTGAAATACCGATAATTGAAATCAAACAAATCAATCTTTTTGATTTGATAAACAATAAACAATTGAAAATAGCTCAATTTGTAGTAAATAATTCGCGAATTAATTTTGACTACGATACTTCAATTATCAGTTTAGACACCTTAGACAGCGTGAGTAAAAAGAAAAAACAAGACAAAAACTTTGTTCAATCAATTAATATTCAATCCCTTATAATCAACAATTCTTTTTTGAGTATAAAAAATGTTGCAACAGATTCGAGTCTTATCAATTTAACCGGAATCAATGTCGAATCGCGCGAAATCATAGCAAACAGTGGGGTAGAGGAGTTTATTCAAAGTATAACCAACACCGGAAATGTGAATTTTGTGATTGATAAAATCACTTATTTAGAAGAAAATAGGCAAAATAAAATTGTTTTGGATAGTTTTGCCGTAAATAGAACCGATTCGCTAATAAAAATAGCTTCTTTAGAGATTATTCCAATAAAAAAATCGGGAAAATTAGATTATTCAATTGCTGCAAAAGCGGAAAATATTGATTTAAAAAATATTGATTTTGAAAAATTAATTTTAGAAAATATTTTTCAGGCAAAACTTTTTTCTATAAAAAAATTAAAAATGAAATTTAGTAGAAATAGAAATTTAAAACATAAAAATACCGGTTTTGAAATTTTACCCCATTTAGCTTTGCAGCAGTTTAATTTTCCTTTTTCAATAGATACTTTGAAAGCCGAAAACAGCGAAATGGAATACGAATGGACAGAAAAAGGACTTTTAAAGACATCAAGGCTTATTTTAAAAAAAATGAAATGGAATATTACGCATTTGAGTAATATAAATATTTATAAGTTTCAGAACAAAGAAATACAATTTAATATAGAAGCTTTTTTGATGAATAGGGCATTTTTAAAAACAAACATGCGTTTTCCGTATCACAGTTCCGATGGGCTTCATTTTGTAAACGGAAGTTTGGAGAAGGTTCCTTTTCAAGATTTTAACCCTATTTTGGAAAAATCCCTGAGCATAAAAGCTCTTTCGGGTGAATTGCAAAGTTTAAGTTTTCATTTTAAGGCAGATAGCTTAAAATCGGAAGGCAATTTAATAATGAAATACAATCACTTAAATTTAGAAAGTTTACCCAACAGTAAATTTTCTAATCCATTAAAAATTAATTTGCTGGAAAAAGTAAAACAGCAAAAATGGCTCAAAAGCAATCCATTGCCGCGCAAAACCTTACGAATTGGAAAAATAGAGTATTTTCGCGAAAATGAAAAAGCCATTACCGATTTTTGGTGGAAATCGTTGCTCACGGGAATTAATAATAGTATTTTTGAAAATTAAAACTTTTAAAGCATTGATTTTTAAAGACTTTTACAGTTTTTAACAATCATTTGGCAAAGAATTAATTTTCAATTAACGCTAAACAGGCAGAAAAACATTAACTTTGTACGATTTTAGAAAAGTAATAAAAAAGAAAAAAATTATGCGAAAAATTAAAAGAATTGCTTTAGTAGCCCACGACAACCGAAAAAATGATTTAGCCGAATGGGTAGGCTGGAATTGGGAAAAACTTATCAACCACGAATTGGTTTGCACCGGAACAACGGGTTCTTTGATTGAAGAAACTTTGAAAGAAAAAATTAACGATGCCAATGATATTCGCCCTTTGCTTACCAAATTAAAATCCGGTCCGCTTGGCGGCGACCAGCAACTGGGCGCAATGATTTCGGAGGGATTGATTGATTTTTTATTCTTCCTTTGGGACCCCATGCAACCACAACCGCATGATGTTGATGTTAAGGCACTTAATCGTATAGCCGTTTTGTACAACGTTCCCAATGCGTCTAATCGGGCAACTGCCGACTTTATTATTTCTTCGCCACTTTTCGATGGGCATTACGAACGAAAAATTAAAGATTATTCCGAATACATCAATCGAATGAAGTAGAAAAATATTTTTTTCAAAAAAAAATTATTCTTTCTCCCAAAGATAAACTCTTTTAACTCTTGCCGAAATGTTTGTAAAAACCTCATAAGTAATGGTTTGCAAACTATCGGCTAAGTCAAAAACCGTATTTTGATTGCCAAAAACAATCACTTCATCGCCCGCTTTGGCGTTGGTTTGGGAAATGTCAATGGCTGTCATGTCCATGCTTATATTTCCGATGGTTGGGCATAACTTGCCATTAATCAGTACTTTATATGCACCGTTTCCGAGCTTTCGCAAAAAACCATCGGCATATCCGAGTGCCAAAATGGCAATGGTTGTATTTTTTCCGGCTTTTCCGTTTCGGCAATAGCCAATGGTTTCGCTTTCTTTGATTTTTTTTATCTGTAAAATTTTTGTTTTCAATGTATTAACGGTTTTTAATGCCGTAGAATTTGTAACATTGACACCGTAAATTCCTAAGCCCAAGCGCACCATATCAAAAGCAAATTCCGGTAAACGCTCAATGCCCGATGAATTGAGAATGTGCCTTAATACCGGATAGTTTAATTCATTGATTATAAGCTTACTCCACGTGTTAAAAAGCTCAATTTGCGAGTGTGTAAATTCATCTTGCGCAGGCTCGTCGCTAACGGCTAAATGCGAAAAAATACTTGCAACTTGCACATTTTGAGCATGTTTTAGATAAAGTAAAAGTTTAGGTAAATCTTCGTCCATAAAGCCCAAGCGGTGCATTCCCGTATCGAGCTTTAAATGAATGCTTTGCCTTTCGGCAGAAAATTGTGCTGAGGTTTCAATAAAATGACGAAGTGTTTCGAGCGAATAGATTTCGGGTTCCAGTTTGTATTTAAGTAAATTTTCATAATCCATTGGATTTGAGTTCATTACTATAATTGGCATGGAGATTCCTTTTTCGCGTAAAGCGACACCTTCGTCGGCGTAAGCAACTCCAAGATAATCAACATTTTGTGCTTGCAACACTTTGGCTATTTCCACATCGCCGCTGCCATAGGAATAAGCTTTTACCATGACTATCAGCTTGGTTTGCTTCGGCAATTTGCTTTTATAATAATTTAAATTAAAAATCAGTGCATTCAAATTCACTTCTAACCGGCAAGAGTGAGTTTTTTGGCTTTCGTGCATCTTTTTTTAGCTTGAAAAATTTAACAAACAATGCAAATTTTGAAAAATGAATAGACGAAATCGATTTCGGTAAACGAAAAATTTACTTTTTCTTTCAATTCGCGTCCCAAATCAATCAAATTCAAATCGGGATATTCTACGGAACGATTTCCGGCAATTATTCCCGTGCGCAGTTTGGTTTTATACATTTGTTTAAAAGCTTCGCTGTCGGGAATGGTTTTATTTACAATATCTAATTGATTACTAATGTTTTCCATTTCCGATTTTGGAATAACGGTTTCGTAAATTAAATTTAATTTGTCGTTATTTTTGGTTATTTGCAAATAAAAAAGCTTTTGTTTTTTATCATCGAGTTTTTTGCTAATATCAAGCAAATCTTGGCTTAAGCGTTGTACTAATTTTATTTTCTCTTCAGAGAAATCACTTATGAGCGATTGCTCAATTAAACTATTGATATTTAAAGCAGTAGAATGTTTTATTTCTGCCGTATATTTAATCTCAAATAATAAATTTTCCATTTTTGTATTTTTAAAAAATTGACTATATCTTTGAATTTCTGTATGTTAGAATAACGAAAAATTAATTTTTGCAATTTAATTTTTTTCTAAAATTAAAATATTTTTTATAGAAACAAAAAAGAATGTGTTTTTTTTTATTTTAATTTTATTTGTTGAATTTTTTTTACAGAAAAGGTATGAATGTAGAAGTTCAAAAAAAGAATATGAAATGAATTTTTTTTTATTTTCTTGCCAAAATTTGGTTTTAAAATACATTCTTTTTTTATTTTATTTTTGAAAAAAAAGTTTAAAAAATAATATATAAAATATTTTTTATTTTACAAAAAAAATTAATTTTTTTCTTTTGATTTCAATGTATTTTTATTCAAAAATTTTTCTTTTATCCATTTGGGTAAAATTATGGCTCCTATAAAAAGATAAGGGTAATATGTGAATAAACGCCAAAGAACTGCCATTACAACTGCTATTCCGGCGGCGGGTAAAAAGTCGCCCAAGTAATTTGAAAAAACAAATTCTGAAAAACCGCTTCCGCCCGGAGTGGGGCTAATGAGCATCATAATCCACATAACTAATTGGCGTGCAAATAACAATGTGTGCTGATTGACTACAAAAAACGCTAAAAATAGTGCATTTACAACCCAATAGCGCGAAGTCCATGAAAAGAAAGTTGAAAAAAATGCTTTTAGCCAAAAGCCAATTGATTTTTTTCGTAATTCGATGGAGCTGCTTACAATATCGTCTGTGGCTTTGTAGGCATTTCGATACCATTTTCGCAAAAAACCGATTCTGAATATTTTCATTATCAGCCATTTTAGTCCTTTGGGGTTTTGAAACAGACCATAAGTTAATAAAATAATATAACCTAATTTTACAAAATAGCCGGTTAATGCTATCCACATAAATTCTTTGGCATAAGCTACATCGCCTCCAATGGCAAATAAACTGTCAAATCCGACTATAAAAAATAGCAAGGGAAACATTATTATAAAGTATATTTCGTCTAAAAACGAAGTTGCCATTACTAAAGCTGTGCTTTTGCCAATGTTTAAGCCTTCTCTGTTTACAAAAATGATGGCAAGGCTTGTGCCTCCTACTGCTGAAGGGGTTACGGCTGAGGTAAATTCCCAGAGCATTATTATTCTAAAAGCTTTGCGCCAAGAGAGTTGATTGTCGGATAAAATTCTAATTCGGATTATGTAGCCCAAATCGCGCCCTGCCATAAACAAAGCGGCTATAAATAGCCATAATATGGAGTTCCATGTAAATTCTACTAATAAAAATGCTTTGATGGTTTCGGGATTTCGCAAACTATCCCAGAGCATATAAGTAGCTACTCCTAAGCCAATTAAGATAGGATAAATGATTTTATTGCTATTTACTTTGCTAAATTCTTGTGTTTCGTTCATGCTTGTAAGCCTGCTTTTTTATTTTTTACAAAAATAGTTTTTTTTGTTCTTCTGAATTGGAAAAATTGATTTTTTAAGTTTATTTAACGCCTTATGCTTTCTGAATTTTAAAATAAGGGTATAAGGTTTTATTTTTGTTTTTTTTAATTTTTACAAAGTCA
>DYNA01000051.1:224-24742 GCA_020721325.1 Paludibacter propionicigenes | reverse complement strand
ATAATTTAACATATTTATGTATATAGATTGGTGTATTGTATATACCCCAGAAAAATTAATTATTAATAAGCTGTTTATCAACAAATTGATTTGATGACTTATGAATTTAACAAATGAATTAATCAATTCTGTAAATTTCGCCGTCATTAACGGCTTTTGTGTTTTCGAAAATTGATTTAGCCTCTGATTCTAAGTCTTTTATATTGGTGTAGCGCGATGAAAAATGTCCGATTAAAAGCTTGTTGGCTTGAGCCAATTTTGCTATTTGTGCGGCTTGTTTGGCAGTTGAGTGCATTGTTTTTTTGGCGCGTTCGGCATCTTTTTCCATAAAAGTGGCTTCGTGATAGAGCAAATTTACGCCTTTAATGGTTTCCACAATGCGCTCCGAATACATGGTATCGCTGCAAAAAGCATAACTGCGTTGTGGTTTTGAGGGAAACATAAATCGCTCATTTTTAACAACTTTTCCATCGCTATCCACGTAGTCGTTTCCGGCTTTTATGTGCCTAACTTCTTCATGTTTAAGCTCATAGAGGCGAATCATATCGGGTCGAATGTTTGAAGGCAAGGGCTTTTCTTTAAATAAAAAACCACACGTAGGCACGCGGTGTTTGAGCGGAAAACTATAAACTTCTATATATTTTAAGTTGGCTATTAAACGAGGTTTTAAATTGCTAATATCGTGATAAACAATTTTATAGTTCAATTCACCGGCGTATTTAAAAACAACTTCGAGCATTTCTTTTAAATACGAATGGCTGTAAATATGCAAATCTTGTTTGCGCCCCATGAGCGAAAAACTGGTTAAAAGTCCGAACAAACCGTAAAAGTGGTCGCCGTGTAAATGACTGATAAAGATGTGGTTAATTTTTACAAAACTGATATTAAATCGTCTGAGTTGCAATTGTGTTCCTTCGCCGCAATCGATTAAAAATAATTCGGTATTGTGTTGAACCACTTGCGAAGTAGTTGAACGCAAATTGGTTGGCAATGCCGAATTACTTCCCAAAACTGTTACATTAAATTCCATTAAATTAAATTGTTACATTGTTAAATTGTTTTTTTATATAAAAAATTATAACTATTTAAACATTATAAAATCTTAGTTGAAAAAAACTATGTAAAATTAATGATTTTTTTTGAAATAAATTTTTTTTTACTTTTGTAAAAATCCTTAAAACCGCAAGTCATCGTATCAATCTGTTAGCAAACAGCTTATTGATGATTAAATTTATGAGCTTTTTGCAAGTTATTGATACGATGACTCTCAATTAGTTAAAGTTTGACTTGCGGGTTTTAGGAAAATAAAAAAAAGTATTTTTTTACAAAAAAATAGTATTAAAAAAGTGCAAGAAAAAATCGTCATATTAGATTTCGGTTCTCAATATACTCAATTGATAGCCAGAAGAATACGCGAATTGAATGTGTATTGCGAAATTTACCCATTTCATAAAATCCCCAATTTAGATTCTTCTGTAAAAGGAGTTATCCTTTCGGGAAGTCCTTATTCGGTGCGCGATGCGGAGTCGCCAAAGCCCGATTTGAGCCAAATTAAAAGTAAAATGCCTCTTTTGGGTGTTTGCTATGGCGCACAATTCATGGCGCAGCATTTTGGAGGCGAAGTTTTACCTTCCGACACGCGCGAATACGGTCGCGCAAACCTTCAATTTGTTGATACAACGAGCGATTTGCTCAAAGGAATGAGCCAAAATTCGCAAGTTTGGATGTCGCATGGCGATACGATAGCAAAAATACCCGAAAATTATAAAGTGATAGCCAGCACGCACGATGTTAAAGTGGCGGCTTATAAAATAAAAGGAGAGACTACTTACGGCATTCAATTTCACCCCGAAGTCTATCATTCGATTGAAGGCAAAGAGCTTTTAAAAAATTATGTGGTAAATATTTGTGGTTGTTCTCAAAATTGGACAGCCGATTCTTTTGCGCAAAGCACCATAGAAAATTTAAAAATCCAATTAGGCACCGACAAAGTTATTTTGGGACTTTCGGGCGGAGTTGATTCGAGTGTGGCAGCAGTTTTATTGCACAAAGCCATTGGAAATCAATTGATTTGCATTTTTGTAGATAACGGCTTGCTTCGCAAAAATGAATTTGAGAATGTACTCAATTCATACAAAGGCATGGGTTTGAACGTGATAGGCGTAGATGCCAAATTGCAATTTTTAACTGCACTCAAAGGCATTTCTGAGCCGGAAGCCAAGCGAAAAGCCATAGGAAAAACTTTTATTGAGGTTTTCGATGCGGAGGCAAAAAAAATTAAACAGGTAAAATGGTTGGCTCAAGGCACAATTTACCCCGATGTTATCGAATCGGTTTCGGTAAACGGTCCTTCGCAAACCATCAAATCGCACCACAATGTAGGCGGTTTGCCGGATTTTATGAAATTAAAAATAGTTGAACCTCTGCGATTGATTTTCAAAGACGAAGTGCGAAGAGTGGGAAAAGCACTTGGACTTTCACCCGAACTACTTGGCAGACACCCTTTTCCGGGTCCGGGTTTAGGTATTCGAATTTTGGGCGATGTTACTGCCGAAAAAGTTGCACTTTTGCAAGAAGCCGACCATATTTTTACAGAAGGATTGAAAGAATGGGATTTGTATGAAAAAGTTTGGCAAGCGGGCGTTATTTTATTGCCGGTTCAATCGGTTGGCGTAATGGGAGACGAGCGCACGTATGAGCGCGTAGTAGCCTTGCGGGCAGTGAGTTCCACCGATGGAATGACTGCCGATTGGGTGCATTTACCTTACGATTTTTTGGCTAAAATTTCTAATCAAATCATTAATAAAGTAAAAGGAATTAATCGAGTAGTTTACGACATTAGTTCAAAACCACCTGCAACAATTGAATGGGAATAAATCATTTTTTATACATTTTGTGGTTATTGATTTTGTTTAAATTATTTTGTACGATAGGTAAAAAAGCAAAATTAGTTTATATTATATCTTAGTCTTCATCTTTGAATATTAGTTAATTACAGATTTTTTACCCCACAAAAAACACAAAGAAAAAATATAAACTAATTTTGAAGACTTATTTATATACTAAAAACGTGATAAATTTTAATATTTATTATTACGTAACTACAACTTTTCCAAAGTTTTAGAACTTTGGAAAAGTTAAATAATAAACCGTTTACAGTATAACAAAATAGTCATCAAAATCATATCAATAATAAATCCGAGTATCTCTTCATCGCAATTTTGGCTATCATCTTTTCTTTGTTGTGTATAACATTTTAATAACCAACCTCTTAGAATGGATTGTTTCATTTTTTTTTACTTTTAATTTTTGTAAAATATTGTAAATTAATATTTTATTAAATTGATGTATTTTTTTTTGTTCCCAAAAACACGCCTTAAATTTCAAAAATAAAAACACAAATATTAAAACAATTTCCCCAAAAACCTAATAAAAATGACTTAAAATATACTGCAAACGGTAACTTTGCCAAAGTTTTAACTACAAAGCACTTACATAAAAACAAAAGCTCAAATTATAACCGTTTAAAGAATAATTCGTTCATTCGGGGTAAAAAAAATAACAAATCATCGATTAAAGTTTTTAAAAATAACTTGGTATAAAAAAAGCAAACTTTTTTATATTTTTTCCAAGTTTAAAATTTAACATACTTTTAACATCAATCCATTTTCAATATTCAAAAAAAAGGTATATTTTTGCACTCAAAATGTATATTTATTCATGTATGAAAGCAAAAACAGATAGATTGCTGGTTTTGAAGCAAATAATAGAAACTCAAAGAATAAGCAAACAAGAAGATTTACTTCACAGGTTGCAAAACAAAGGTTTTGAACTCACTCAAGCTACGCTTTCGCGAAATTTAAAACAGCTCAAAGCAGTTAAAATACCCGATAGCGAGTTCGGGTACGTATATTCAATACCCAAAAACGGTAGTATTTTGCCTGTTGAAAAACCTAAACATCTCGACTACCAATCGTTAGGTTTCAAATCCATTGCCAATTCGGGCAATATGGTCGTTATTCGTACCAAATCGGGATATGCCGACCGACTTTCTGCAATTATAGACGAGTTCAATTTTTACGAAATTCTTGGAACCATAGCCGGTAGCGATACCATTTTTGCCGTTTTGCGCGAAGGCGTTCGCTTTCAGGATTTTAAAAACGCACTCATTTTAAATATTCCCGAACTTCGAGAAATTTAATTAGGAATTAGGAATTAGAATTAAATGGTTATAATTTTTTATAAAAAAAACAATTTAACAATACAACAATAGAACAATAGAACAATAGAACAAATGATAAAACTTGTTTTAGAAGATGGAACTGAATTTCAAGGAGTTTCGTTTGGATACGAAAAATCGGTAGCAGGCGAAGTGGTTTTTAATACCGCCATGACCGGCTATCCCGAAAGCCTGAGCGACCCTTCTTTCAAAGGGCAACTTTTAGTTGCAACTTACCCATTGATAGGCAATTACGGCGTACCCGAAGAAGTGGAAGAAAACAACATGTTGCGTTTTTTTGAATCAAATAAAATTCAAATTTCGGCATTGATTATTTCCGATTATTCAAATGAGTACAGCCATTGGAACGCCAAAAAAAGCCTTTCCGATTGGTTGATTGAACACCAAATTCCAGCCATTTCGGGTGTTGATACTCGAAAATTGACCAAAATCATTCGCGAAAAAGGTGCCATGCTGGGTAAAATTATTGTAAACAACCAAGAAATTGATTTTTACGATCCAAACGAAGACAATTTAGTTGCACAAGTGAGTACAAAAGAGCGAATCGAATACGGAAACGGTCGCTTTAGAATACTTTTGCTCGATTGTGGAGTAAAAAACAACATCATTCGTCATTTTTTAAAGCGCGACACCACCGTAATTCGCGTACCTTGGGACTACGATTATTCCAATGAACAATACGATGGTATTTTTATTTCCAACGGACCCGGAAACCCGGAAATGTGTCAAGTAACCATAAAAAACTTAAAACTTTCTTTGCAAGAAGAAAAAGCCATGTTTGGAATTTGTTTGGGAAGCCAATTAATGTCATTAGCCTCAGGTGCAAAGACTTACAAATTGAAATACGGACACAGAGGACACAATCAACCGGTTTTGAAAGTTGGAACAAATAAAAGCTACATCACTTCGCAAAATCATGGATACGCTGTTGATAGTCAGTCCCTTTCAGATGAATGGCAACCGCTTTTTATCAATTTGAACGACCAAACCAACGAAGGCGTAAAACATAAAAACAAACCGTTTTTTGCAACCCAATTTCACCCCGAAGCATCAAGCGGACCAACAGACACCGAATTTTTATTCGACGAATTTATTGATTTAATAAAAAAAGCAAAAGAAATTAATTAAAAATACAGACCCTAAAATGGTCTTTCCGTGTTAAATAAAAATGAGCAATTCATCTATAAAAGCTGCTGAATTTCAAATTATTGCAGCAACCAGTGAGCATTTAATACATGTTCCGCAAATCGTGCAACTCATTGAAGATGCCTCTAAAGTAAAAGGAACGGGTATTGCTTTGCGTTCGGCGGAGTATATTACCAAAAAAATTAATGAAAACAAAGCCGTTATAGCCCTTTACAACGAGCAAGCAGCCGGTTTTTGCTACATAGAAACGTGGGAAAACAAAAAATATGTTGCCAATTCGGGTTTAATCGTGTCCGATAAATTTCGCAAAGCCGGTTTGGCTTCCAAAATTAAGGAAAAAGCCTTTGAACTTTCGCGGCAACGCTACCCTAATTCCCAAATTTTCGGTTTAACCACCAGTTTGGCAGTGATGAAAATCAATTCAGCCTTGGGATATGTACCGGTTACTTTTTCCGAAATTACGCAAGACGATGAATTTTGGAAAGGTTGCGAAACCTGCAATTATTACGACATCTTACAACGTACCGACCGCGAAAAATGTTTGTGTACCGGAATGCTTTTCACTCCAAACCCCAACAAAATAAAAGAAAAACGCTTGGAAGACAAACAAAAGCGCGAGCAGATTTTTTATCGTTGGGCGAGAATGAAAATCAATAAAGAACTCGAAAAATAAATGCGTCTTTGCATAAAATAAAAATCACGCAAAGACGCAAAGGCGCAAAAGGATAATGAAAAAAACTTTGCGGCTTGCCATGAAAGTAAAAAAATAAAAATCACGCAAAGACGCAAAGGCGCAAAAGGATAATGAAAAAAACTTTGCGGCTTGCCATGAAAGTAAAAAAATAAAAATCACGCTAAGACGCAAAGGCGCAAAGGGATAATGAAAAAAACTTTGCGTCTTTGCGCCTTTGCGTGATTTTTTTACTAAAGTTTCTAAAACACAAACAACAATTTTCTTAAAAAAGCATTTATATTTTGCACGTGAAAACAAATAAAACTATTTTTGCAACTAAAATAATATTTTATCAAAATTGATTTATGAAATTTTTTTATTTGCTGTTTACTTTGTTGTTTTTCAATACATTGTGGGTGCTTTCGCAAAATAAAATGCTCAATTTGGGTTCGTCTGTAAATACAAAATACAGTGAAACTCAGCCCATTATTTCGCCCGACGGCTCGCAGTTGTACTTTACACGAAGTCAAAACAGCTCTCGCGATGACCAAGACAGAGATATTTTTGTAAGCCAAATATCCAAAACCGGCGTAGCCTCAAATACCAAAAAACTTTCGGGCGAGTTAAACAACGAAGGCTGGAACGCCGTTTGCGGTTTCACCGCCGATGGCAAAACCATGCTCCTTGCCGGTCGCTACATGCCCGACGGCACTTTAAAAGGAGGTTTTTCGCTTTCGCTAAAAAACGATGACGGCACTTGGCAAACGCCCGCACCCGTAGTTATGAAAGGCATGACGCTGGATTACGAAACTCAAACCGCCACTTTGAGTGCCGATGGAAACGTCATTATTTTTGCAAGCAATATGCCTTTCGGCAAAGAATTTTACGGAATGTTCGATTTGTTTGTCAGTTTTAAACAACCAAACGGCGAGTGGAGTTTTCCTGTGAGTTTAGGAAACAGTATCAATTCAACGGCTTACGAAACCGCACCCTTTTTAGCTGCCGACATGCAAACACTTTATTTTTCTTCAGACGGACACAATTCCTTAGGTGGAAACGACATTTTTGTTTCGCGCCGCCTCGATTCTACTTGGACAAAGTGGAGCGAACCGCAAAATTTGGGTGCTGAAGTGAACACTTCGCAATGGGAATCGTACATTTCGGTTACAGCTTCGGGAAAATATGCCTACATTGGCTCTACCAATAAGTCTTTGGGTAAAATGGATATTTTTAAAGTGCAACTCAAAGAAGATTTGAAACCCTTAGACGATGGTTTGTTGGCATTTTACTACGATGGCATGAAAAAACCTTCCGGCAAGGGCATCAAAATAGCCGAAAACATTGTAATAACCGAAACAAAACACAATTTAGCCGAAGATGAATCGATTTTTACGCAAGTGGACATAAAAAAAGACGAAAATAAAAATGAAAATACGAATGTAATTTTTGTAGAAGCCGAGCAAACTAAAAAATACGAAAGCCGCGTTATTCCTATCTTTTTAAAACCAACGGGCAATAAAATAAAACTTGAAAACTTAGGCGTAAACATCAACAGCGGCGAAACGGAAATGGCACCCTTGATTTCGCCTGACGGCAAAACCCTTTATTTTTCGCGCAGTTTGCCTTCGGATTGGAAAAATGTAAACCGAAATATTTATTTTGCTCGCCTCGATGAAAACGGCAATTGGCAAACCGCCCAAGATGCCGGAAAAACCCTCAACAACAAAGGTTGGAACATTGTTTGCGGCATAACGCCCGATGGCAATATGGTCTTACTTACAGGCACTTACAAGCCTGACGGCACATTGGGCGGCGGTTTTTCAAAAGCCTATTTAACCAAATACGGCTGGAGTCAGCCGCGAGCTTTGGCTATTGAAAAATTTCCCGAACATGAAGATATACAGTCCGGTACGCTTAGCCCAGATGGTAAAGTGATTATTTTTTCGAGCTACAACAACATCGACGGCGAATTTTACGGCACGATGGATTTATACATAACGTTTGAAAAAGCCGATGGAACTTGGTCGGTGCCGCAAAATATGGGCGGCGACATCAATTCGGCTCTTTATGAAACCTCTCCTTTTTTGGCTGCCGACGGCAAAACGCTTTATTTTTCAACCAACGGGCATGGCGGCTACGGAAGTCAAGATATTTATGTAACCAAACGCCTCGACGAAACGTGGCGCAACTGGTCGCGTCCCGAAAACATTGGCGAAGAAGTAAATACGGAAGATTGGGAATCGTATTTTACGATAGCGGCTTCGGGCGATTTTGCTTACGTGGGTTCGCGCAAAGCTACTTACGGAAAAATGGATATTTTTAAAATCGACTTGCGAAATACCGTGAAACCCGAACCGACCATTTTGGTTTCGGGCGAAGTGCTTTCGGCTACCGACAATCAGCCCATTGCGGCTACCATTCAGTATGTTGCGCTTTCTGATACGGCTATTCACGGTTCGGCTCAAACCAATCCGCAAACCGGAAAATATCAAATAGCTTTGGTTGCAGGGCATCAATACGGTTTTTTTGCCGAAGCAGAAAAATATTACGGTAAACACGAAAACATCGACATTCGTTCCCTCGAAGTGTATGAGGAAAAAACTGTCAATCTGTATCTTACGCCTTTTGTGCAAGGGCAAGTGATGGAACTGAACAACATCTTTTTTGATGTGGGAAGAAGTGATTTGAAACCCGAATCGTACCCTGAACTCAACAAATTGGCTAAAATATTGCTCGACGACCCGCAAATAGTCATCGAAATAGGCGGACACACCGAAGTAGGACATACGGATAAAAAGCTTTCGCAAGACCGCGCAAATGCCGTAAAACATTATTTGGTAACTTATGCCCGAATAAGCGAAAAACGCATCAAAGCCGTAGGTTATGCCGATACGCGCCCCAAAACCAATTCTTTAGACGCTGCCAAACGCGCTCAAAACAGAAGAGTGGAAGTAATTATTTACAAGGTAGATAAGGAAGAATAAATAATAGACTTTATTGTAACTTGAATTTCAATAGTTTTGAAAAAAATTTAAAAGTAAATTCCTCTATTTTTTTCAAAAAAAATAAGGGAATAAGGAAAGGTGGAATTTTATTTTTAGTTACTAAGGGAATAAGGTTTTGAAAACCAACCTTACTCCTTAGTAAAAATTTTAACAAAACAAAAATAAAATCTTATTCGCTACAAACGTTCAAAAATGAGAATCGTTAAAAATAAGGTTTATCCGCACTTAGACGAGCCGCAATTGTTGCAAATCAAGCAGCCTTCTTGGTAAATAACGTTGTCTGAGCCACAATTGCTGCATTTGATTCCGTTTTTGGGTTTGGTTCCATCGGGAATGTAGCGTTTCAGAGCGCGTTCAACGCCTTTTTTCCATGTATTGATGGTTTCGCTGCTCAAATTCAATGACGAGATGAGGTTAAGTACATTCATCAAAGGCATTTCTTGTCGCAACACGCCCGAAATTAATTTGGCATAGTTCCAATATTCGGGATTGAACTGATACGACAAGCCTTCGATAATAACTTGTTGTCCGTATTTGGTGGTGTAAACAAAATCGTACCGTTTGCTGCCGTCTTCTTTTTTTATTTTATGAATAAAACCCGAATTTACATACTTGGGAATGGGCAAGCCGTCTTCGTCGGCACGTCCGGTAAATACTTCATAAGGCAAATCGTCTCGTAAACCAATGAATGCAATCCATTTTTCGTTGTTGTTGTTAAAACGTACAATATCGGCTTTCAAGGATTTCGGGCGTTTCTTTTCGCGTTCGGGTTGCTCGTTTTTCTCTTCTTTTTTTGACGAAATCAAAACACCATCGCGCGAGCCGTCTCTGTAAACGGTTGTGCCTTTGCAGCCGTGTTGCCAAGCCGTAATGTAAAGTTCGCTTACCAATTCTTGGGTAGCCTTGTTGGGCAAATTAACCGTTACGCTTATCGAGTGGTCAATCCATTTTTGAACAGCCCCTTGCATTTTTACTTTTTGCAACCAGTCCACATCGTTCGATGCCGCTTTGTGATAAGGCGATTTTTGTATCAAAACCTCAATTTCTTCTTGCGAAGCAAATTTAAGTTTCGAGCTGTCGTATCCGTTTACGTTCATCCAGCGTACAAAATTGTGGTGAAACACATTGTATTCTTCCCAAGAGTCGCCTGTTTCATCAATAAAAGTAATGTTTACATCGGTATCGTTGGGGTTTACTTTGCGGCGGCGTTTGTAAACGGGCATAAAAACGGGTTCAATGCCCGAAGTGGTTTGGGTCATCAGGCTGGTGGTGCCGGTGGGTGCAATGGTTAGCAGAGCTATGTTGCGGCGTCCGTATTTTACCATTTCGTTGTATAATTCGGGGTCAGCCTCTTTAATTCTATTTATAAACGGATTATTTTTTTCTTTCTCCCAATTGTAAATAGTAAAAGCACCGCGTTCTTTAGCCATAGTAACCGACGAGCGATACGCCTCCAAAGCCAATATTTTATGTACTTCGGTAGAAAAATCGATGCCTTCGTCGCTTCCGTAGCGCAAGCCCAAGCCGGCAAGCATGTCGCCTTCGGCAGTAATGCCTACTCCGGTGCGGCGTCCTTCTTTTGCTTTGCGCTGAATATTGACCCAGAGTTGTCGCTCAACGCGTTTTACTTCTTCCGTTTCGGGGTCGGCATCAATTTTTTGAATAATGGCATCTATTTTTTCCAATTCCAAATCAATGATGTCGTCCATAATTCGCTGTGCATAAGCCACATGTTTTTTAAACAAATCGAAATTGAATTTTGCGGAAGCGGAAAAAGGATTTTCAATGTATGAAAACAAATTAATAGCCAACAAACGGCAGCTATCGTGGGGACAAAGCGGAATTTCGCCGCATGGATTGGTCGAAACGGTTCGGTAACCCTCTTCGGCATAGCTATCGGGAACGGATTCTTTAATTACGGTGTCCCAAAATAAAATTCCGGGTTCAGCCGATTTCCAAGCATTGTGAACGATTTTATCCCACAATTTGTGGGCGTCAATTTCTTTAACAACCACCGGATTTTTTGCATCAACCGGAAATTGCTGGGTATATTTTTTGCGTTCCACAACGGCTCGCATAAATTCGTCGTCAATTTTTACCGAAATATTTGCGCCGGTAACTTTGTTTTGTTCGAGTTTGGCGTCAATAAATTTTTCGGCATCGGGGTGCTTAATCGAAATGCTGAGCATCAAAGCACCGCGTCTTCCGTCTTGAGCTACTTCGCGGGTGGAGTTGGAGTATCGCTCCATGAAAGGCACTATGCCGGTAGAAGTTAAAGCACTGTTATACACTGGGCTACCCGCCGGACGTATGTGCGACAAGTCGTGTCCTACTCCGCCGCGCCGCTTCATCAATTGCACTTGCTCTTGGTCGGCTTTCATAATTCCGCCGTAAGAGTCTGCCGGATTTTCTTCGCCTATTACAAAGCAGTTCGACAGCGAAGCCACTTGATACATATTGCCTATTCCGGTCATGGGGCTTCCGGCTGGCACTATGTATTTAAACATTCTAAGCAATTCAAAAATGTCATGCTCCGAGAGCGGATTGGGATATTGTAACTCTATACGTGCTAATTCTTTAGCCAAGCGGCGGTGCATATCGTCGGGTGTTTTTTCAAAAATATTTCCATACGAATCTTTTAATGCGTATTTATTGACCCAAACACGGGCAGCCAATTCGTCTCCTTCAAAATATTTCAACGATTCTTTGTAAGCTTCCTCAAAAGAATAAATTTTTCCTTGCGCTTTTTGAGCAGTTATTTTATTAAAAGTCATAGTATCTGTGTACATTCTTTTTTATTTTTTTTTATATAAAAGTTTGGAATATTATCTGAGTTAAATATTTTTATAATGTATCAAAAATGTTGATTTTTGTTTACAAAGGTGTTCGGTTTGGCAAACCTAACACCTTTATCAACGGATTTGAGCCATGACCCATTTTTTTTCAAATTATAGTCGTTTAAAGTAAATAACACGAAAATCTTTAAATCTTTGTAAATCAATTTTTTTCAAAATTAAAAAAAAAGAAATTTGCAAACGATTGCAATTTGTCTTTATTTTTTGATTTTCAAAGATACTCAAATAAAATTTCAATAAAAAAAAAGAACTTTAAATCAGCTATTAAAAAACGCTTTTAATAAATGGTAAGAATGTTTACAAATAAATGTAATGAAATGTATATCAAAGCAAAAATTAAAAAAAAGAATGTTAATAAAAAAATTAAAATCTTAAAGCAAATACCGTTTATCTATAAAAATGGCTATTTATCAGTTTTTCAATGAAATAAATATTATGTAAGTATGTTAAAAAGGCTATTTTTTACCAAGTAACTTTGGCAAAGTTTCTTTGATTCTATTATTATGGAGATAATTAACTATTTCGTTTTTTACAAACCACAACTTAGGCAAAGTAGAACCAACAATTAAGGCAAAAAAATAAGCCCCAGAGTTGAGGCTTTATTTTTTTTTAGGCTTTATAAATACCTTTTTTTCAATACCAAAAGAAAATTTATGCTTGAACAGAGTCCGTTAAATCACTTCCGGGTTTGAATTTTACAACATTTTTAGCCGGTATGCTGATTTCTTTTCCCGATTGAGGATTTCTTCCGGTACGAGCTTCTCTTTTAGAAACTGAAAACGAACCAAATCCTACAAGTGCTACTCTATCGCCAGTTTTTAGCGAATCGGTAGTGGTTTTGATGAAAGCATCAAGGGCTTTACGAGCATCTGCTTTTGACAATTCGGCTTCTGCTGCAATTGCATCTATAAGTTGCGCTTTGTTCATAGAAAACTATTTTTTTTTAAAGGTTAATATTATTTTAAATATTATTATAATGCAAATATAAAATAATTCTTTTTTAAAACAAATAAAAATGCTTTAAATATAAGTGTTTGCGGATTTTTTTTTTATTTTTACTGTTTTTATTTGTTTTATTTTTTTTACTTACTTTAAAAATCTTATGAAAGTATATCCTTTTTTTTTGTTAATTTATTGAAAATTAATCATATAATTTTTTTACCTTTGCTTTTATTTGGCTAAAATGTTTAAATAATAAAATTTTAACATTTCAAAAAAAAAAAAAAAAAATTATTCAAAAAAATTCAAAATTTACTTTTTACATCTTGTTTTTTGAAAAAAATGTGAACAAAATTTCTTTTTTTTGAAATATTTTTCATACTTTTTCTTTTTCCTTGACATGTATTTTTCTTAAATTTTCCTAAATTTGCAAGTCGGCGTCAATTTATATTGACGTGAAATTGATTTTCGGGGTTTGGGATTAGGGTTTGGGATTAGGGTTTGGAAATTAGGTATTGGATTATACTATTCTTTAAACGGTTATAATTTTGAGCTTTTATTTTTATGTAAGTGCTTTGTAATTAAAACTTTGGCAAAGTTACCGTTTTGCAGTATAAAAGGCATAAGGTTTTGTGAATAAGCAATTTGAAAAAAATATTCATTTTTTAACCCAATACCTAATTCCTAAAACAATTTAGTATAAAAACAAAAATACTTCTAATGCAAACTTTGTTAAAGTTTTCATTAAAAGTATATTGAACGATAAAACAGGGAAATTAAACAAGTTCTTTAACCAAGTCGGCGGCTTCTTGCAAAGTGATGGCAGAGTGAACTTTTAAACCCGAATTGTCGATGAGCATTTTTCCTTCTTCGGCATTTGTGCCTTGTAAACGCACAATAACCGGTATAGAAATGTTACCAATTGATTTATAAGCATCTACAACGCCTTGCGCTACACGGTCGCAACGCACAATTCCTCCGAAAATATTGAGCAAAATGGCTTTAACATTGGGGTCTTTCAAGATAATTCTAAAACCGGCTTCAACCGTTTCGGCGTTGGCAGTACCTCCCACATCAAGAAAGTTGGCAGGGTCGCCACCGGAAAGTTTTATAATGTCCATGGTAGCCATTGCCAATCCGGCACCATTTACCATACAGCCCACATTTCCATCGAGTTTTACAAAATTTAGTCCGTATTTACCGGCTTCCAATTCTGCGGGTTCTTCTTCGGTAATGTCGCGCATTTCGGCGTATTCTTTTTGTCTAAACAAAGCGTTATCGTCAATTTTTACTTTCGAGTCGGCAGCCAAAATTAAATCATCGGAAGTTTTAAATACCGGATTAATTTCCAACATGGAAGAATCAGAACCAATGTAAGCATTGTATAAGGCAGTAACAAAGCGAATCATTTCTTTAAATGCTTTGCCTTCGAGTCCTAAGTTAAAAGCTATTTTGCGAGCTTGAAACGGAATAATTCCAACTTTGGGGTCGATTTCTTCCATAAATATTTTTTCGGGAGTTTCGGCAGCTACTTTTTCAATGTCCATTCCACCTTCGGGCGAATACATAATAATATTGCGTCCGGTAGCTCTATTGAGCAAAACACTCATATAGTATTCAGCTACATCTACTTTGCCTTCCGAGTTGGGGTAATAAATACTTTGCTCAATGAGCAGTTTGTTTACTTTTTTCCCCTCAGGTCCGGTTTGGTGAGTTACCAATGTCATGCCTAAAATTTCTTTGGCATACATTTCTACTTCGTCAAGGGTTTTGGCTATTTTTACTCCACCGCCTTTTCCGCGTCCGCCGGCGTGTATTTGCGCTTTAACTGCCCAACTTTTGCAAGAGCATTTGTCTTGAATTTGGCGGGCGGCTTGTTTTGCCAAATCGGGCTTATCTACTACAACTCCCTCCGGCACGCGAACTCCGAAATCGCGTAATATTTTTTTTCCTTGAAATTCGTGTAAATTCATTCTATTTTATATTTTTTTTAGTTAAAAACACATTCTTTTGTTTTTTTTTTTAAAGAATTTGTCTTTTATATCGGTTTCGTTTCTTTTTTATGAAAATATAAATTATTGAATTTTAATGTTTTATAAATAAAACCTTGTTTGTTTTTGCTCTATCTTTTGGTTTTAAATGATGCGCTAAATTAATTTTTTTTATTTAGAAAACAAATATTCTACAACATAATTTTTACTTTTTTTTCACTTTTTATTTGTTTGTTTTTATTAAAATATTCATAATTAATTAATTGTAAAATTTTAACAATCTATTCATTCTATACTAATGTGAATTTGGTTTTAGGAATTAGGCATTGGGATATATTGAAAGGAATAAGCTTTTGTGTCAAGCAATGAGGTGAAAATATTAATTTTTAACTCAATGCTTAATTGCTAAAGCCGAAAATAATTGGGTATATTTTGAAAAAATTGAAATACATATTGTTTTTGAAAAAATGTACCGCTTTGCTGTTTTGAAACAGTTGAGCGGTAATAAAAGCAGTCGGTTTGGCTTTGAGCGAAACCGACTGCTTTTTTGTTGCGTGAGAATGGTTTTTGGCGAAGTTAGAACGATTTTTGGCTGTGTGAGAAGAAATCGGGCGTTTTTTGGGGTAAAATGTTTTTTTTGATACGGACAAAATGTCTGTAAGGATTGATTGAGATTGATTTTTTTTGACCACGAATGCACGAATTTTTTTTTGTTTACCACAAAGGACACAAAGATTTTTTTATCGTATTATGTAAATGGGAACGCGGAGGACGCTGAAAAACGCGGATTTTTGCGGATTTTTTTATCGGTATGGTGTAAATGGGAACACAAATTACACGGATTGGACTGATTTACACGAATTTTTATTTTTTTATTTGAAAATTGTTTTTTTAATAAGGGAATAAGGTTTTATTTTGTTTTGTTATCATTTTTTACTAAGGCAGTAAGGTTGGTTTTCAAACCTTTATTTGCTAACTAAAAATAAAATTCCGCCTTCCCTTATTGCCTTATTTCTTTTTTTGAAAAATAGAGGGATTTACTTTTGATTTTTTTTTAGAAAACAAACAGACTCGTTTTAAACTTTGGTAAAGTGAGCGTTTGCAGTATAACTGTTCCATCTTTTTTTCAATCTTTTTTCAATCTTTTTTTCAATATCTAACCGCACCACCTCCCGCGCTACTCAAAAATAGTTTGTCCGAAAAAAAAAAAATACCCGAAAACATTTTATTCACTCCTGAAAACACTATTTATTTCAATTTTTAAATTAAAAATAAGTAACTGTTTTAAATTAATTATGATACAAATTTTGTTCAAATTTTATAAAATAATAATTAACCATTAAAAAATAAAAATTAATAATGCCTCACTACTTTTTTTCAAAAATAAAATTTTATTTAGGATAAAGTCTAAAACCAATGATGATAACATCGTCCACTTGCTTTTCTTCACCGCGCCATTGCTCTAAAATTAATTTTAACAATTCGGCTTGGTCGCTCATAGGGCTGTTATGAATTTCGAGAAGTAATTCCTTAAAACGGCTAATTAAAAACTTCCTATTTTCCGGTCCACCGATTTGGTCGGGAAATCCGTCAGAAAAAATGTAAAAAGTAGTAGGTTCGGTAATCGGAATTATGGTGTCTTCGTATTTAAAATTCTTCATCAGTTCAAAGAAGTTTCCTCCGGCTATGGGTTTTTTTCCACCTTTAATGTGAAAAAGCTCGTTGTTTTTGATGTAAATTAAAGGGTTTTTTGCACCCGAAAACTCTATTTGGTGCAATTGGTTATCGTAGGCGCACAGTGCCATGTCCATGCCGTCTTTGTTGTCGGTTGTATCTTGTCGCAAGATGTGTTTTACTTCGTTGTGTAACTCGTGAAGTATCAGTCCGGGAGTCAATATTTTTTTGTATAAAACTATGTTTTCCAGCGCATTGAAACCTATCATCGAAAGCAAAGCACCCGGCACGCCGTGTCCTGTGCAGTCGATAGCCGAAACAAAAAATTTTGTATGTTCCTTGTTGTTTTGGTCTAAATAAGTGGCTTCGTTGAACCAGAAAAAATCGCCGCTAACCTTGTCGCGCGGCAAAAACAGAATGAATGAGTCTTTAAAATAATTTTGAAAAGTTTCAGGATTGGGCAAAAGAGCCGTTTGAATGGTTTGAGCGTAGGAAATACTGCTTTCTATGTTTGAATTTTGCTCTTCAATAAGGTTCATTGCTACTAAAATTTCTTTGCTTTTGGCTTCAATGTCGGCTTTTTGTTGAGCTATTTCTTTATTGTTTTCTTCCAATTTTATAAAAGCCGATTGCAATATTTTATTTTTGTATTCAATACTGTCTTTTTGTTTTTTTTCAACTCTCATATTTCTAAAGAAAATAAAAGCCAGTATAAGTATTAAAATAAGCAAGCCGGCACCGAAAATTAAATACAAACGTTGTGTGGCGCGTTGAGCTTTTTCTTTTGAAAGTTTTATGGCGTCCAATTCTTTTTGTTGGTTGAGAAGTTTAATTTTGGCTTGCTGATTTGAAATATTCATCTCGCTGATTTTAAGCGAGTCTTCTATTTTTTCTTTTTCTCGGTTTATGGAATCTTCTTTGACTTTGCTCATTTTTTGTTTCAGTTCATAGACCAACAGATTGGCTTTGTATTCGGCATCTTTAATGTTCGATTGGGCTATACTTCTAATGTTTTCTTCTTCTTGCTGTTCGGAAGTTCGTGTTTTCTGATAATTAAGGTTGAAAGCACTGTATTTTTCAAAATACTCGGTGGCTAATTTTATCTCTTTTTTTTCTTTGTAACTTTCGGCAAGCATACGGTAGCAAATCAAAATCAGTTGCGAATGATTAATGTCTTGAGCTATTATCAAGGCTTCTTTTACAATATTTATTACTTGAGTGTGATTTCTTAATTCGCTGTGTATAAAAGCTACATCTAACATGCCCGATGCTATTTCCGATTCTTTTTTTAATATTTTTCTTACTTTCAAACTTTTTTCAAAATAAAAAAGCGATTTGTCCAATTGTTCTAAATTTAGATAAATAAGCCCTAAATTGCTATAAATTTTTTTCAATTCGGGTAGATTTTCTTTAACAGAATTGTGTTTTGCCGAATTTGTAAAATAGATAATGGCTTGTTCTTTTTGATTGGTCGTTAAACAGTAAACTCCGGCTTTGTTGTAATAGTGAGCAGCTTTTTCATGGTTATCATTGGCTTCGGCTTGTTTTGCCATTTTTACATAAGACGTTAATTCGGTCGAATCAGCTTTATTTTGGGCAAAAACATTTGGTTGCACCCAGAGCAATACAAAAAAGAAAACACCCAAAAGAGAACTGCTTTTTTTATACATAAAAAAAAATTGTTACAGATTTTTGTAATATTTTATATAATTTCTATTTTTGTTAAAAAAAAAAGAGAATGAAAAATGGATTTGTTTAAAAACAATCCATTTAATTTCTGAGTATTTTAAAATGATATTAAAACAGCTTAAAATGTTCATTATCAATATTTAGATAATTTTAATTTTAAAAAAAAGTAATTTTAAAAAAGTTTTTTTCGTAAAAAACAAAAATAGAAAAATATCTCAATTAACATGAAAAATATTAAAATAAATTTTTTTTTGGTGTTATTTTTTTTCGGAAATATAGCAACCGCGCAAGATTTTGAGGTTTCGCCTGCCTCCTTAGTTTTTGTAGCCGACCCGTTTGAAAATGTAAAACAAACATTAAGTGTAACCAATCATTCCAACAAGCCCACAAATTTTTCGCTCACTTATGTAGATTTTATTTTCGACAAAGACGGAAAAATAGAAATGGTAACCAAAAATTCGACCGAAAATTCGTGTAGCCAATGGCTTGTTCCCGACAACGATGCGTTTGAAGTTCAGCCCAATGAAACCTTCACTTTCAATATCAATATGCTTGTTCCGATAGAAGATTACAAAGCACGCTGGAGTTATATTTTTGTGCAAACAAGCCAAGAACGAACTTCGTATAATGCCGAAAAAGCTCCTCAAGCCGGTATTAACCTCAGCGCGCGCATTGCGGTTGAAGTTTTTAGAAGACCCAAAACAAAACAGCCTGCGCTGGTGGAAATCAAAGATTTAATCGAAATTCCCGATTCAATCAACAATTCAAGACGTTTTTCGGTTGAGGTAGAAAACACGGGAAACGATATTCAAGAGTGTTCGTTGTTTTATATTGCTTCCCATTTAGGTACAGCGCAAGAGTATGAATTTGAGACCATTAAGTTTAAATCCTTTCCGGGTTTTAAGCGAAAATTATACTTAAATTTGCCTTACAACAAATTGCCCGAAGGTGAATATTCGCTCATGGCTTTGCTGGATTATGGAAGCCGACAAACCATTAAAGGGGCGCGACTGAACAAAAAATTGATTATTTTAAAAAATGAATAAATGATAATAAAAAAAAAATTAATATTTATTCTTTTTCCCTTTTTAATTTTCATTTCGCTTTTTTCGAGTTTTGCAAAAGCTCAAATTCAAACTTTTGAAAAATATTATTCTTCCAATCAAATTAAAGAACGATTTGAAGCACAAATAATTGGAAATGATACAATTAAAAATGGAAAATATTTTTTTTACACCTCAAACGGAAGCGTTTTTCAAGAAGGTTTTTTTGAAAACAATCAATTGACCGGACTTTGGAAAATTTTTTTTCCTACGGGCGAATTGAAATCGATTTTAAATTTTAAAAACAATCGTAAAAACGGTGCTTTCAAGCATTTTGCCGAGCAAGGTTATTTGATGCAAGAAGGCGAATATAAAAACGATTTGCCCGAAGGAGTTGTAAAATCTTATTTATCAGACGGTTCGCTCGAAAGTACTACTCAATATCAAAACGGTGTTCAAAACGGAGAATTTATAAAATATTCAGATTTAGGTAAACCTTTGCAAGTGTTTACTCTAAAAAATAATCGGATAGATGGCTTATATTTAAGTTATTACCAAACCGGAGAACTGAATTACAAAGGTAACAAAAAAGGCGAAATATTTATTGATACACTTTATACTTACTATGAAAGTGGAAAACTTCAACGAAAATCTGTTTACAAAAATGGTTTGCTAAATGGCGAATTTACTGCTTTTTATGAAAATGAAGATACCATGTACCATTATTTTTTTGAAAATTCAAAAATAAACGGTCTTTATAAATCGTATCATTTGAAAAATCAAACAGCAGAAATAGGATATTACGAAAAAGGCAAACGAGTAGGCAAATGGATTTCTTTTTATCCCTTTGCGGAAAAAATTTATTCCATTGGTTATTTTGAAAATAATTTATATTCAGGCAATTGGACTTTTTTTTATGAAAATGGACAAAAAAAACAACAAGGAACTTATGAAAACGGGCAAGCTCAAGGAACTTGGACTTTTTTTTATGAAAATGGAACAATTCTTAAAAGCGGAACTTACATCAATGACCTAAAACAAGGTGTTTGGAATTTTTTTAATGAAAATGGGGAACTGGTGCAAAGTATTGTTTACAAAGACGATAAGCAAATAATTCAGGATTGAAAATTAATAATCTCTATAAAAAAAAATGATGAAAATAAACTTTTTTTCAAAACAAATTTTTAATATCATAGTCTTATTATCATTGGTTTTAATAATGAATCGGTGCAGCAGCAAAGATGAGGAGGTTGATTTATTTGCCGATTTGCCCGAAGAGATTAAAAGAAATTGGATAAATGAAAACTTTTGGGCTAACCGACTGGAAGATTGGCAATTGAGCAACGGACGAATTGAATGTGTCAATGCCAATTTGCCCAATCGCACCGTGCATTTGTTGCCTTACGTTATTTCAAACGATTCGGGAAGTATTCATTTAGAAATTGAAATTGGAACCATTTCAAAAAACGATTCCCTTAAAATAAACCACTATGCGGGTTTGCTTTTGGGCGCAGGTTCAATAGCCGATGATTTTAAGAAAAGAGCTTTAATACATGGCAACAATCAAAACAATACCGGTATTGTAGTTGGTGTAAACGGAAACGGTAAAATTATTTTTCTCGACCACGAAAACAAAGGTGAACTTATCAATTTATCGGCTGCCGAAGAAATGGCGCATGTAGAACTGAATAATGCCGGAATTTTATTGCAAATTGTAATTCAACCCGAAGCCGATTATTATACCATAATGCTCTCTATTTTAGACAAAAGCAACAGAAATGTGCTGAGTTATGCTAAAGTTTCAAACATTGATAAGAAAAAAATTCAAGGCAATATAGCTTTAATAGCCAACGGCGGTGCCGATTTAAACGACGCTTCGTTTTGGTTCGACAATCTGAAAATGAGCGGAAGCAAGCTTAAATACAATAAAAATGAAACTTTAGGTCCAATAATCGGTGCAATGTACTCTTATTTAGACGGAAAAATTAATTTAACCGCTCAATTGATGCCCCTTTCGGTGAAAGACAATATGGAAGTGAGCCTTGAAGTGAGCAAATACAACAAAAACCAATGGAAAACCATTGCCAAAGCCCAAATTGATACCCTTTCTTACACGGCTCGTTTTACTGTAAATTCTCTAAAAACGGACTTAAATTACAATTATAGAGTTACTTATAAATTGATTGCAAAAAATGGAAAGCAAAATATTTTTCATTTCAACGGTATTATTCCGAAAAATAAAAACAATCAGAATTTAATTAAAGTGGCTTTTTTTAAAGATACATTTTTTTCAAACGCTTTGTTTTCTGATGCCAAAAACAATAATAACGGTTATAAATCAATGTTTTCCACTCAAGTTCTTACCTCCGATGTGTTGAAACAAAAAGCCGATTTACTTGTTTTTATGGGTGGACAAGTAAACGAAAATTGCTTTGAACCGGCAAGTTACAGCTCGTTTCAAGACCTGAAAATGAATTATTTGTACAAATGGTATTTGTGGTATTTTTCGTTCCAAAAAATAATAGCCCATCACCCGACTTTAATTTTGACCAATAACACCGACTTTTTTACCGAAATTTCTACAAAAAACAGAAAAGAATATTTAACTTTAAAGCTAAAAGACAAGAAAGACGCCGATAATTTTATCCGATTGGTAGAGCAAACTCAATTGCCAAATCAAGCATTATCCATAGATGACCAGAAATTTTTTGAAAATCAAATGTTTAACTATGGAAAGATACAATTCGGTTTTTTAGCCAATTCGCAAAAAGACTCCACCATTTTCCCATTATCTATTAACAATCAGATAGATACAATGCCTTCGGAAGAGGACAAATTTATGAATTTTTTTACTTTGCATTGGGAAAATACTGAAATGAAAACGATTCTAACTCATTTTCCAATTTTAAATACCGATAGCCTCAACCAACAAGCCGACAATTTAAAATACCCCCAAAACAATGTAATTGCGCAAGCTCAGAAAAATTTTTCGGTAATTATTTCGGCTTCCGAAAACAATAGTTTATTGGCAAAATGCGGATTAAAAACATTCAGCGATGCTTCGTATTACTTTTTAACGCCAGCCTTGCGCTCTTTTTCGATACTTAAAGATGAAAATTCCGATTTTTTTACAAAAGAAAATCAAAAAATTAAAATTTTAGCCAAAGCCGAACAAAAATCAAATCTAAAACAGCATTTTTTATCGTATAGCATTATAAAATTCAATAAATTTCAAAAAACAATCAATTTTGAAAATAGAACCATTACGCATGACAACGAAACCAACAAAACCGATATTAAAAACTGGAATAAAACCATTTCCGTTTTAAGTAATTTCAACGAAATTTCATCGATTTATTTGCCTACTTTTAAAATAAAAGGCACAATGCAAACTGTAACTTATTTTGTTTACGACAATGCTACCAAAGAATTGATTTATACACAGCGGGCTAAAGAAAATATTTTTAAACCCAAAGTTTTTTACTGGGCAAGTTACGATGTAGTATTTTTTGACCCCGTTTCGGGAAAAAAGATTATTTTAGAAAAGGTGTATGCCAAAAACAATACCGATACAAGTTCGGTTTTTGTTCGATTTTAATTCAGATTATACTCAATTGTTTTGGGTTTTAGGAATTAGAAATTAAGAATTAAAAATTTAGGTATTGGGTTAAAAATTAATATTTTGACCTAATTGCTTAGCCACAAAACCTTATGCCTTTTAGTAGAACCTAATTCCTAAAACCAAATTCACTTTAGTATAAATAGTACTGCAAACGGTTTATTATTTAACTTTTCCAAAGTTCTCAAACTTTGGAAAAGTTCTTTTATTCAATTTATAAAAAAAATTAACGAAGTATTAATTTTAAGTACAACTAAAAATTAGAAGAATTGAAAATTGAATAATTAAAAAATAAATTATAATTTTGCCGTTTGTAAAAACAATAATTTTAGAATTTTTTTTAATAATGAAATTTGAAATTACCCATTTTGATTTAAAATCGAATGCACGGCGGGGCGTTATAACCACTGCACACGGACAAATTCAAACTCCCATTTTTATGCCCGTAGGAACAATTGGTTCAGTAAAAGGCGTGCATCAAACGGAGCTTGAAAAAGATATTAATGCACAAATTATTTTGGGTAATACCTATCATTTGTATTTGCGACCGGGCATTGAAATCATTCACAAAGCAGGCGGTTTGCATCGTTTTATGAATTGGCAACGCCCTATTTTGACCGATAGCGGTGGTTATCAAGTGTTTTCGCTTTCGGCAAATAGAAAATTAACTGCCGAAGGCGCGCACTTCCGTTCACACATAGACGGTTCAAAACATTTGTTTACACCCGAAAAAGTAGTTGATATACAACGAAATATAGGCTCTGATATATTGATGGCTTTTGATGAATGTCCACCTTATCCGAGCGACTACAAATACGCTCTCAATTCGATGCAATTAACGCATCAATGGCTTAAAAGAGGCTTGGAATATTTTGATGCTCAAGAGCCTTTGTACGGTTATTCGCAAGCTTTTTTCCCAATAGTGCAAGGAAGTACATTTGAAGATTTGCGCAAGCAATCTGCCGAAACCATTGCTTCTTATGAAAGAGAAGGCAATGCCATCGGAGGGCTTTCGGTTGGCGAGCCGGTGGAGGAAATGTACAAAATGCTTGAAATAGTGAATGCTATTTTGCCAAAAGACAAACCCCGCTATTTAATGGGTGTAGGTACTCCGATTAATATTTTGGAAGGTATAGAACGCGGTACCGATATGTTTGACTGCGTAATGCCCACACGAAACGGAAGAAACGGAATGCTTTTTACATGGGAAGGAATTATTAACATCAAAAACGAAAAGTGGAAAGATGATTTTTCGCCTCTCGATACAAACGGAACGTCTTTTGTCGATTCGCATTACAGCAAAGCTTATTTGCGTCATTTGTTTATTGCAGGCGAGCGGTTAGCAGCTCAAATAGCAAGTATTCATAATTTGGCGTTTTATTTAGAACTGGTAAATCAAGCTCGCCAAAAGATTGAAACCGGAGAGTTTTCTTCTTGGAAAACACAAATGGTGAAAAAACTTGGAAATAGACTTTGATATTTATTGAAATAAAATTTAAAAAAAAAAATTCACGCAAAGTCGCAAAGACGCAAAGTTTTAATTTTCACGTGATTAGATTTTTTCGTAAGAAAATATTTTTTTATAAATTAAAAAAAAATTCACGCAAAGTCGCAAAGACGCAAAGTTTTAATTTTCACGTGATT
>DYNA01000051.1:0-124 GCA_020721325.1 Paludibacter propionicigenes | reverse complement strand
TCGTAAGAAAATATTTTTTTATAAATTAAAAAAAAATTCACGCAAAGTCGCAAAGTTTTAATTTGAAATATAACAATTTAACAATTTAACAATTTAACAATTTAACAATTTAACAATTTAACAA
>DYNA01000050.1 GCA_020721325.1 Paludibacter propionicigenes | reverse complement strand
TAGAGCACCGGTCTCCAAAACCGGGTGTCGGGAGTTCGAGCCTCTCTGCCCGTGCAATTTTTTATGCTCTATACTTAATTGTAATCTTAATTTTTCAATTTTGTAAAAAAAAAGCATACAACAGAAGAATTTTCTAAGAATTTGTAAGGTAAAATAAAAAATGAAACTCTATTTACAAGAAGCATACAACGAATTAGTAAACAAAGTGTCTTGGCCAACATGGAAAGAATTGCAAAGCAGTGCAATAATAGTTATGGTGGCTTCCGTAATCATAGCACTCCTCATTTTTGCAATGGATAGCACTTTTAGTTTCTTAATGAAAATGATTTATAATTTAGCATAATATTCTTAAATTGCTTTATGAGTGAAATAACAACCAAATGGTATGTTCTAAGAGCCGTAGGTGGAAAAGAAAAAAAAGTAAAAGAATACATTGAGAACGAAATTGCACAATTAAACATGCAAGAATACGTATCTCAAGTGCTCATTCCCACCGAAAAGGTATATCAAATAAGAAACGGAAAAAAAATTAGCAAAGAACGGAGTTTTTATCCGGGCTATATACTAATTGAAGCCGCACTCGTAGGCGAAATACCTCACATTCTTAAAAATATACCTAATGTAATCGGTTTTTTAGGCGATGAAAAAGGGGGCGACCCTGTACCTTTAAGAGCTTCTGAAGTAAATCGCATTCTTGGAAAAGTTGATGAACTGGAAGAAAAAGATGAAGAAAATGCAACCCCATATTTTGTTGGCGAAGCAGTAAAAGTAATTGATGGTCCGTTTAACAATTTTAGTGGTGTAATAGAAGAGGTAAATTCTGAAAAAAAGAAACTCAAAGTAATGGTTAAAATTTTTGGAAGAAAAACCCCCGTTGAACTAAGCTTTATGCAAGTAGAAAAAGAATAGTTCTTTTACAAAAAAAACAAAACATTTGTTTATATAAATATAATAATCAACAATTTTTTTATTATTTTCAACATAATACTCTTGTATTGCTTCCTATGTATTTCTGGAAATAATAAAATTTTATTCTTAATTCAAATTAAATTATGGCGAAAGAAGTTGCAGGTCTGATTAAATTGCAAATTAAAGGTGGTGCAGCTAACCCATCGCCTCCTATTGGTCCGGCATTAGGTTCTAAAGGTGTGAATATTATGGAGTTCTGCAAACAATTCAATGCAAGAACTCAAGCACAATCAGGAAAAGTTATTCCTGTTGTAATAACAGTTTATGCCGATAAATCTTTTGATTTTGTTACCAAAACTTCACCCGTTCCGGTGCAGCTTTTGGAAATGTCAAAGCAAGCCAAAGGCTCTGCCGAACCAAACAGGAAGAAGATAGCTACTGTAACTTGGGACCAAGTTAAAGCAATAGCCGAAAACAAAATGCCCGATTTAAATGCCTTTAAATTGGAGTCGGCTATTAAAATGGTTGCAGGAACAGCAAGAAGTATGGGTATAACAATAGAAGGAACACCACCATTTTAATATTACAAAAAAATGAGTAAACTTTCAAAAAATAGAAAAGCGTCTTTAGTAAAATACGAAGTTAACAAAGCGTACACTTTAGTAGATGCTTCTAAATTGGTAAAAGATATTACAACTACAAAATTTGATGCTTCAGTGGATATGGACATTCGATTAGGTGTCGATCCGCGTAAAGCCAACCAAATGGTAAGGGGCGTAGTTACTCTTCCACACGGCACTGGTAAAGAGAAGCGTGTTTTAGTGTTGTGTTCTCCCGATAAAGAAGCCGAAGCCAGAGAAGCGGGTGCTGACCACGTAGGTTTAGATGACTATATTGCAAAAATTAAAGGTGGCTGGACTGACATTGACGTAGTTATCACTATGCCATCGGTAATGGCTAAATTAGGACAGCTTGGTCGTATTCTTGGACCACGCGGATTAATGCCAAACCCCAAAAGCGGTACAGTAACTATGGAAATTGGTAATGCTGTAAAAGAAGTTAAAGCCGGTAAAATTGACTTTAAAGTTGATAAATACGGTATTATACATTCTTCTATCGGAAAAGTTTCATTTGAAGCTGACAAATTGATAGATAACGCAAGAGAATTTTATAACACTATTTTAAAATTGAAACCATCTGCAGCTAAAGGTACTTACGTAAAAAGTGTTTATCTTTCAAGCACTATGAGTTCGAGTATTAAAATAGATGAAAAATCAATTGAATAATATCTACCTCGTAGCTATTTTATTAATAATACGAGATTTAAAAGAAGCAAAAGATGAAACGTGAAGATAAAAAAATTGTAATTGATAGCCTAACCGAGCAAATTAGAAATGCTTCGCATTTTTATTTGACCGATATATCTGAACTCAATGCAGCAGCAACCAGCCTTTTGAGAAGAGCTTGTTTTAAAGAAAACATTCAAATTGTTGTAGCAAAAAATACACTTTTGAATAAAGCCTTAGAGCAAGTAAAAGAAGAATACAAAGAATTTAATTCTATTCTCACAGGTAACACTTCAATTATGTTTTCTGATGTTGCCAATGCTCCCGCAAAATTGATTAAAGATTTTCGTAAAAAACATAAAAAGCCTTTATTAAAAGCTGCTTATGTTGAAGAGTCGGTGTACATAGGCGATAACCAATTGGACGCATTAGTTGCCATTAAATCTAAAAACGAGCTTATTGGCGATGTTATCGGATTATTACAATCACCCGCTAAAAATGTTATTTCTGCATTACAATCAGGTGGTCAAATATTAACCGGTGTATTAAAAACCTTATCAGAAAAAGGGGAATAATTTTCTGAAAAAAAAATAAAATAGTATATAATTCTTTAAAAATAAAATAAAATGGCAGATTTAAAAGACTTTGCAGAAAAATTAGTAAACTTAACCGTAAAAGAGGTTAACGAACTTGCAGCTATATTAAAAAACGATTACGGCATTGAACCAGCTGCTGCTGCTGTAGCTGTTGCAGCCGCTCCTGCTGTGGAAGACGCTGAAGCAAAAGAAAAAACAGAATTCGATGTAGTTTTGAAACACCCCGGACAAGCTAAATTAGCTGTAGTTAAATTAGTAAAAGATTTAGCTGGTGTAGGTTTGAAAGAAGCCAAAGAACTTGTTGATGCTGCTCCAAAAACTTTGAAATCAAAAATATCTAAAGAAGAAGCTCAAAGCATATTAGAGCAACTAAAAGAAGCTGGTGCTGATGTAGAACTTAAATAAGATAGTTTTTTAAAATGCTGATAAAAATTTATTGATGTTTAACACATTTTCAGTATTTTAAGTTGATAATAGGTTTAGATTCCTTCAACCGGGAATCTAAGCCTTTTTGTCATTTATTTTAAGTTCCATTAATCCCAAATCATTTTCATGTCTCAAAATACTCAAAGAATTAGCTTTGCTTCTACAAAAAATCAATTGGAATATCCCGATTTTTTAGAAGTTCAATTAAAATCTTTTCAAGATTTTTTTCAACTTAATACAGCTCCCGAAAATAGAAAAAATGAGGGATTGTATGCTGTATTTACTGAAAATTTTCCAATTTCGGATACAAGAAATAATTTTGTACTCGAATTTGTAAGTTATTCTGTAGATCCACCCCGCTATACCATTACCGAATGTATCAGCAGAGGCTTAACATATAGTGTGCCTTTGAAGGCTAAACTCAAGCTTTTTTGTACCGACCCGGAGCATGAGGATTTTGATACCGTTATTCAAGATGTATATTTGGGAACTGTTCCGTATATGACCCCAAGAGGTACTTTTGTAATTAATGGTGCTGAGCGTGTTGTCGTTTCACAGCTTCACCGCTCGCCGGGTGTTTTTTTCGGACAAAGCATTCACGCTAATGGAACAAAACTTTACTCTGCACGAATTATCCCTTTCAAAGGCTCGTGGATAGAGTTTGCTACCGATATTAACAACGTTATGTATGCTTATATCGATAGAAAGAAAAAATTACCCGTTACTACATTGCTTAGAGCCATTGGTTTTGAAGCGGATAAAGATATTCTCGAAATTTTCAATTTAGCAGAAGAACTCAAAGTATCTAAAGCCACTCTTAAAAAAGTAGTAGGTAGAAAATTAGCTGCAAGAGTTTTAAAATCGTGGATTGAAGACTTCGTTGACGAAGATACCGGAGAAGTCGTTTCTATTGAACGAAACGAAGTTATCATTGACCGTGAAACCGTTCTCGAAGCGCATCACGTTGATGAAATCATCGATTCCGGTACACAAAACATCTTATTACACAGAAAAGATACCAACTTTTCCGATTTTGCAATCATTTACAATACCTTGCAAAAAGACCCTTGCAACTCCGAAAAAGAAGCCGTTTATCACATCTATAGACAATTAAGAAATGCCGAACCACCTGATGAAGCCACCGCAAGAGATGTTATTGAAAAATTATTCTTCTCCGAAAAGCGGTATGATTTAGGTGAAGTTGGACGTTTTAGAATGAACAAAAAATTGAGACTGAACACCTCGATTGATGTTCGTGTTTTAACCAACGAAGACATTATTGAAATCATAAAATATTTAATCGAATTAATTAACTCAAAAGCAGACGTTGATGACATCGACCACTTAAGCAATCGTAGAGTGCGCACCGTGGGCGAACAATTATCAAACCAATTTAGCGTTGGATTAGCTCGTATGGCAAGAACCATTCGCGAACGTATGAACGTGCGCGACAACGAAGTTTTTGCTCCGGTTGATTTAATTAATTCAAAAACCCTTTCTTCCGTAATCAACTCATTTTTTGGTACAAACCAATTATCTCAATTTATGGATCAAACAAACCCATTGGGCGAAATGACTCATAAACGAAGACTCTCCGCTTTAGGTCCCGGTGGTTTGTCCAGAGAAAGAGCCGGTTTTGAGGTAAGAGACGTTCACTACACTCACTACGGACGTTTATGCCCTATTGAAACTCCCGAAGGTCCAAACATTGGTCTGATTTCTTCACTTTGCGTTTACGCAAAAATAAATAATTTAGGTTTTATTGAAACCCCTTACAGAAAAGTTACTGACGGAAAAGTCGATTTAACTTCCGAAGGTGTTATTTATTTAAGTGCCGAAGAAGAAGAAGAAAAAGTTATTGCTCAAGCAAACGCTAAAATTGACGACGAAGGTTATTTCCAATCACCTCGTATAAAATCACGTTTGGAAGGCGACTTTCCGTTAGCAACACCTGCCGAAGTTAATTTAATGGACGTTGCTCCAAACCAAATTGCTTCGATTGCAGCCTCTTTGATTCCGTTTTTGGAACACGACGACGCAAACCGTGCTTTGATGGGTTCTAACATGATGCGCCAAGCCGTACCATTATTACGACCTCAAGCACCAATCGTTGGAACCGGAATTGAAGCCAAAGCCGCTCTTGACTCTCGTATTTTACTCACTGCCGAAGGCAATGGTGTTATAGAATATGTTGATGCTGAGGAAATTATAGTTCGATACGAACGCACTGAAGACGAAGACTTTGTTAGCTTCGACGACAATGTAAAAAGATACAAACTTCCAAAGTTTAGAAAAACCAACCAAAACACATGTTTAAACTTACGTCCGATTGTAAAAAAAGGACAAGCTGTGGTAAAAGATGAGGTTTTAACAGAAGGTTATGGCACTGAAAATGGCGAACTCGCATTGGGACGCAATTTAAAAGTTGCTTTCATGCCTTGGAAAGGATACAATTTTGAGGACGCTATTGTTATTAACGAACGCGTTGTTTTTGATGATGTTTTCACATCTATTCACATAGACGAATACATCTTGGAGGTGCGCGATACCAAAAGAGGTGTAGAAGAACTTACTGCTGATATACCCAATGTAAGCGAAGAAGCAACCAAAAATCTCGATGAAAACGGTATTATTCGCATTGGCGCAAACGTAAAACCCGGAGATATTTTAATAGGTAAAATTACTCCGAAAGGCGAATCCGACCCTTCGCCCGAAGAAAAATTGCTTAGAGCCATCTTTGGCGATAAAGCCGGAGATGTAAAAGATGCCTCTTTGAAAGCTTCTCCTTCTTTAAGAGGAGTAGTGGTTGATAGACGTTTGTTTACACGCTCACTCAAAGAACGCAACGTGAAAGCTCTCGATAAAGCTAAAATGGCTAAACTCGACGATGAGCTTACCCGCGACAAGGCTGCTCTGCAAGTTCGTTTAATTGACAAACTTTTTGTTTTGGTAAACGGTAAAACCTCTCAAGGTGTAAAAGATTATTTTAATGTAGATGTTATTTCCAAAGGAGCTAAGTTTACACAAAAAATTTTACAAGAGATTGATTACATGAATATCAATCCAAACAAATGGACGACCGACCGCGATAAAAATAAACTCATTAGAGAACTGTTGTACAATTACACCATTCGTTACAAAGAAATGGAAGGTAAATTCAAACGTAAAAAATACAACATTTCCATTGGAGACGAATTGCCAATAGGTATCATTCAATTAGCTAAAGTTTACATAGCCAAAAAGCGAAAAGTAAAAGTAGGCGATAAAATGGCTGGACGACACGGAAACAAAGGTATTGTAGCTCGTATTGTGCGCGAAGCCGATATGCCTTTCCTTGAAGACGGCTCTACGGTTGATATTGTTTTAAATCCTTTGGGTGTACCTTCGCGTATGAACTTGGGACAAATTTACGAAACCGTTTTGGGCTGGGCTGGAAAAGAATTGGGCTTAAAGTTTGCAACGCCTATTTTCGACGGTGCTACTTTGGAACAAATCACTGAATATACCGACAAAGCAAACGTTCCGCGTTATGGAAAAACCTATTTAAGCGATGGTGGAACAGGTAAAAAATTCGACCAACCGGCAACCGTAGGCGTTATTTATATGCTCAAACTCGGACACATGGTCGATGACAAAATGCACGCACGTTCCATTGGTCCTTATTCACTTATTACTCAGCAACCTTTGGGCGGTAAAGCTCAGTTTGGCGGTCAGCGTTTTGGTGAAATGGAGGTTTGGGCACTCGAAGCATTTGGTGCTGCAAATATTTTGCAAGAAATTTTGACCGTTAAATCCGATGACGTTGTAGGACGCGCAAAAGCTTACGAAGCCATTGTTAAAGGCGACCCTATGCCACAACCCGGATTGCCCGAATCTTTAAACGTGCTTTTACACGAACTTAAAGGATTGGGATTGAGCATTAATTTCTCTTAAAAAATTGTTCATTGCTAATTATTAATTATTAATTATTAATTATTTTTGATAAAAAAAAATATAAAACTAACAATTAATAATTCATAATTAATAATTCATAATTAACAATTAAGAATTTAACTTATAATTCTATATAAAAAAATACTTTTTAGCTGTATGGCATTCAAAAAAGATAAAAAAGTAAAAACCGATTTTACAAAAATTACAATTGGCTTAGCATCGCCCGAAGAAGTTTTGGAGCGTTCGAGCGGAGAAGTCTTAAAACCGGAAACAATCAATTATAGAACCTACAAACCGGAAAGAGATGGTTTGTTTTGCGAACGTATTTTTGGTCCTGTGAAGGATTACGAATGTCATTGCGGAAAATACAAAAGAATACGATACAAAGGCATTGTTTGCGACCGCTGCGGAGTAGAAGTTACCGAAAAGAAAGTTAGGCGCGAACGCATGGGACACATTTCATTGGTTGTGCCGATTGCTCACATTTGGTATTTTAAATCTTTGCCTAACAAAATTGGCTATCTTTTAGGTTTACCTACCAAAAAACTTGATGCCATTATTTATTACGAGCGTTATGTTGTTATTCAGCCCGGAATAAAAGCCGAAGACGGAGTAAAAGCATTCGATTTTCTTACCGAAGAAGAATATTTGGATATTCTTGAAACCGTGCCTTTGGAAAATCAAATGCTTGAAGACGAGAACCCCAATAAATTTGTTGCCAAAATGGGGGCTGAAGCCATACATGATTTATTGCAAAAGCTCGATTTGGTTAGCTTAGCAGCTCATTTGCGACACAAAGCAAAAACTGAAACTTCGCAACAGCGAAAAAGTGAAGCCTTAAAACGTTTAAATGTTGTTAATTCGTTTTATGCTTCTAAAGATATGAACAAACCGGAATGGATGGTAATGAAAGTTATTCCCGTTATTCCGCCCGAACTCAGACCACTTGTGCCGCTCGATGGCGGACGTTTTGCTACTTCCGACCTCAACGACTTGTATCGCAGAGTAATTATTCGCAACAATCGTTTAAAAAGATTGATTGAAATAAAAGCTCCCGAAGTAATTTTGCGCAACGAAAAACGTATGCTTCAAGAGTCGGTAGATTCGTTGTTTGACAATTCACGCAAATCGAATGCCGTTAAAACTGATGCCAATCGACCACTTAAATCTTTGAGCGACAGCTTAAAAGGAAAACAAGGACGTTTCCGTCAAAACTTGCTTGGTAAACGTGTGGATTATTCGGCTCGTTCGGTAATTGTGGTAGGACCCGAATTGCAAATGCACGAATGCGGTATTCCGAAAGACATGGCTGCTGAACTTTACAAACCCTTTATTATCAGAAAACTTATTGAAAGAGGAATTGTAAAAACCGTAAAATCGGCTAAAAAAATAGTGGATAGAAAAGACCCCGTTATTTGGGATATTCTTGAAAACGTTTTGAAAGGACATCCGGTTTTATTAAACCGCGCTCCTACTTTGCACCGCTTGGGTATTCAGGCTTTTCAGCCAAAATTGATTGAAGGTAAAGCCATTCAATTGCACCCTTTGGTGTGTACGGCTTTCAACGCCGACTTTGACGGCGACCAAATGGCGGTTCACTTGCCTTTAGGAAATGCTGCTATTTTGGAAGCTCAAATGTTGATGTTGGCTTCGCACAATATTTTGAACCCTGCCAACGGCGCCCCAATTACTGTGCCTTCGCAAGACATGGTTTTGGGATTGTACTACATGACAAAACAGCGTAAATCTACGCCCGAACGTAAAGTACGCGGAGAAAGTTTTACTTTCTATTCGCCCGAAGAAATTATTATTGCTTACAACGAAGATAGAATCGACCTGCACGCCATTGTTAAAGTGAAAGTTCACGATATAGAAGACGGCAAAGTGGTTAAAAAACTTTTGGAAACAACCGTAGGACGGGTGCTTTTCAATCAGGTTGTACCTTTGGAAGTAGGCTATATAAACGAAGTTTTGACCAAACGTTCGCTGCGCGATATTATCGGTAATGTATTAAAAATCAGTGGTACTGCTAAAACCGCAAAATTCCTCGACGACATTAAAAACTTAGGTTACAAAATGGCGTTTGAAGGCGGATTGTCGTTTAATCTCGATGACGTAATCATTCCAGACGAAAAATTTGTATTAATCAAAGATGGTAACTTGCAAGTTGAAGAGGTAATGAACAATTTCAATATGGGTTTCATTACCAACAACGAGCGTTACAATCAAATCATTGATATTTGGACACATACCAACGCTAAATTGACGCAAACTCTAATGACCAATTTGGCTGCCGATAATCAAGGGTTCAATTCGGTTTACATGATGCTCGACTCCGGAGCGAGGGGTTCAAAAGAGCAAATTCGTCAGCTTTCCGGTATGAGGGGTTTGATGGCAAAACCTCAAAAATCCGGTTCTACAGGTGCAGAAATCATCGAAAACCCTATTCTTTCTAACTTTAAAGAAGGTTTGTCGGTTTTGGAATACTTTATTTCAACTCACGGTGCGCGTAAAGGTTTAGCGGATACGGCTTTAAAAACCGCTGACGCGGGTTATTTAACTCGGCGTTTGGTGGACGTTTCGCAAGATGTAATCATTACTCAAGAAGATTGTGGTACTTTGCGTGGATTGTTGGCTATTGAAATTAAAAACAAAGACGAAGTTGTTGAAACACTCTATGAACGCATTTTGGGTAGAACTTCGGTAAACGATGTGGTACACCCCGAAACCAATGCTATTATAGTTGCTGCCGGCGAATTAATTGACGAAGATATAGCTCGTCAAATTGAAGAATCGCCCGTTGATAAAGTTGAAATACGCTCGGTACTTACCTGCGAATCGCTCAAAGGGGTTTGCGGAAAATGCTACGGTCGCAACTTGGCTACCGGACGCATGGTACAAAAAGGCGAAGCGGTTGGAGTAATTGCCGCTCAGTCTATCGGTGAACCGGGTACACAGCTTACGCTTCGTACTTTCCACGTTGGGGGAGTTGCCGGTAACATAGCTACCGAAGCCAGTATTTCATCACGTTACGATGCTATTGTAAAATACGAAGAAATCAGAACCGTTAAATATTCCGATGCCGCAGGTAAAGAAGTTTCCGTAGTTGTTGGTCGTTCGGGTGAAATAAACTTAATTAACCCAAATACCAAAATAATTTTGGCTAACCACAACGTTCCTTATGGTTCAAAATTGTATTTTGACGATGGCGATTTGGTTCAAAAAGGCGACTTAATAGCCGAATGGGACCCATTCAACGCTGTTATTGTTACCGAATCTACCGGACGCATCAAATTTGAAAGTGTGATTGAAAATATTACTTTTAGAGAAGAAGCCGACGAACAAACCGGTTTTAGAGAAAAAGTAATTATAGAAACCAAAGATAAAACAAAAAACCCTGAACTTCACATTATTAACGAAAGCGAAGAGGTTTTGAATGAATACAACTTGCCCGTAGGCGCACACGTTATTGCACAAGAAGGCGACATGGTAAGAGCCGGTAGCGTAATTGTAAAAATACCGCGTGCCGTAGGTAAAGCCGGCGACATTACAGGTGGTTTGCCACGTGTAACCGAATTGTTTGAAGCTCGTAACCCATCGAACCCTGCCGTGGTTTCCGAAATTAACGGACAAGTGGCTTTTGGTAAAATTAAACGCGGTAATCGTGAAATTATCGTAACTTCCAAATCGGGTGAAGTAAAAAAATACTTGGTTTCGCTATCAAAACAAATTCTTGTTCAATCAAATGACTATGTGAAAGCCGGAACGCCACTTTCTGACGGTGCTATTACACCTTCCGATATTTTGGCTATCATGGGTCCAACAAAAGTGCAAGAGTACATTGTAAACGAAGTGCAGGAAGTTTACCGTATGCAAGGGGTGAAAATCAACGACAAACACTTTGAAGTGATTGTTCGCCAAATGATGCGTAAAGTGATGATAGTTGACCCGGGCGATACTCGTTTCCTTGAAAATGAAGTGGTTGATAAATGGGAATTTATGCAAGAAAACAATTCCATTTACGGACAAAAAGTAATCATTGACCCGGGAGATTCTCAAAATCTGCTTGCCGGACAAATTATTGATGCCCGCAAACTACGCGACGAAAATTCTCGTTTAAAACGAAACGATTTGAAATTAATTGAAGCTCTTGACGCTGTTCCGGCTACTTCAAGCCAGATTTTACAAGGCATCACGCGCGCAGCTTTGCAAACCAAAAGCTTTATTTCGGCTGCTTCTTTCCAAGAAACAACCAAAGTACTCAACGAAGCTGCCATTAGAGGTAAAATTGACGATTTAGAAGGCTTAAAAGAAAATGTGATTGTAGGACATTTAATTCCGGCGGGTACCGGTTTGAGAGATTACAACAACATTATCGTTGGCTCGAAAAAAGATTTTGAAAAAATGATGAAATAAATTTATTGGTCTATTGTTAAATTGTTTAAATATTGATTTTTAATTTACAACAAGTCTATTAAAAATTTTGCTTTTTTTTCAAAAAAAAAAAATTTAACAATTTATCAATAGAACAATTTAATTTACTTTTTTACAAAAAAAATAAAAATGGAAACAGACAATAAGAATAAACAACAAATAGATATTGAATTATCGGAAAAAGTGGCTCAAGGAGTATATTCCAATTTGGCTATTATAACGCATTCGCCAACCGAATTTGTGGTTGATTTTGTGAGAGTAATGCCCAACACGCCCAAAGCCAAAGTAAAATCGCGAATTATTCTTACACCCGAACATGCTAAAAGACTGGTTTTTGCTTTGCAAGAAAATCTAAAAAAATATGAACAATTGCATGGTAAAATTAATAGTACTGAAAATCAAAATATTATACCTTTAAATTTTGCAAATCCTACGGCACAAGCTTAATAAATAATAACGTTTTTTTTAATTGATTATCAATCAATTAAAAAAAGTGTTCATAATATTATTTGATTTTTTTTTGCAAAATAATTATAATTTTCAAAAAAAATTTTCAGACAATTTTCAAAGTTTTTTTCTTAAAATAGAACAATGTAATAATTAATTATTAGAATTTTAAAAATTACATTGGTCTATTTTTTTTTCATTTAATTAATTATCAATTATTTAGAAGATTTTTTTTTGTAAAAAAAAAGATAAGTTTTGAATACCGGAAAGTTCTATTTCTGAAAAAGGAATGATAATTTTTTTTCGAAAATTTTTATAATCTATCGTTTCTGAGTTTTTGGTTTTATTTATAAAAAGTGTATCTATTTGATGGTCTAAATATTTAATTTTTTCGGCTATTCTACCTGTTTCGGCTTTTGAAAGTTTATCGGTATTTGTTACAACATTAATTTTTGATTTGGAAGATGTTAAAAACCCGTTTATTTTTTCATAATTTCCGATTAAATTTTCTAATTTTAACAAAACTTTATCTGTTTCAATATTTTTTGAATAAAATTTAATTTTTGAAACAATTTGATGCTTTTCATTAATTTTTTGTCTTAAAGTTCTCAGTTCATACAACCAAGCCAACGAATTTTTTGCTAAAAATAAAAAATCCAATGCCACTGAGGTTGGAGGCATATCAAAAAGAATTAAATCGAAATCGATTTGAGTGAGTAAAATATTTTCAAATGCCAAAAAAAGACCATATTGCTCGATGCCCGGAGTATGTTCAATGAGTTGAAAATAACTCGTCAGATTGAAAGCCGAAAGGTATGAATACGAATCTTTGAGCTGTTGCTGAGTTTTATTGATGTATTTTTTTGTCCAAAAATCAATATCTACTTCCATTATGGCTAAATGCGAATGGACAAAAACAGCTTTTCCTGAAAAAGTTTGATTAAAAATATCCGATAAATTATGTGCAGCATCAATGGATACCAATAGAGTTTTATTTTTCTCTTGCGCTTTGTGCAAACCCCATAGCGACGCCGTTGTTGATTTCCCGACGCCTCCTTTGCCTAAGAAGAAATGAATTTCTGGAGTCATAGTTATATTAAATTATTAATTATCAAATTGTTACATTGCTAAAAAAATGCTTTTAACAATGTAATATTTTAATAATCGTGTAATTAACCTATCTGCACAATCAATATTTAAACCAAAATACTGTAAATTTCATTTATAATTTTATGTGCTAAATCGTTGGAAGCTTGTTCGTTGATACTTTCGGCATAAATTCTAATTATGGGTTCTGTGTTTGATTTTCTTAAATGCACCCAGTCATTTTCAAAATCAATTTTCACACCGTCTATATCTGTAACTATAACATTATCAATCGATTGAAATTTTTCTTTTATTCTTATCAAAAGTTCGTCAACGTTAATATTGGGAGTTAATTCGATTTTGTTTTTTGAAATAAAATAATTTGGATACCAAGCGCGCAATTGACTACAAGTTTTCTTGCTTTTTGCTAAATGGGTCAAAAAAAGTGCTATTCCAACCAATGAATCGCGCCCGTAATGCAATTCAGGGTAAATAATGCCGCCGTTTCCTTCTCCTCCAATAACGGCTTGAGTAGCTTTCATTTGCGCAACAACGTTTACTTCGCCAACGGCTGATGCTGAATATTTCGTACCGTATTTTTTTGTTACATCGCGCAAAGCTCGACTTGAAGAAAGATTGGAAACGGTATTTCCCAATTTTTGCGAAAGCACATAATCGGCAACTGCCACCAAAGTATATTCTTCTCCAAACATATTTCCGTTTTCGTCCAAAATAGCCAATCTATCAACGTCAGGATCAACTACAAAACCCAAATCTGCCTTTTCCGTAGCAATAATTTGAGCTATTTGGGTCAAATTTTCGGGTAGGGGTTCTGGATTGTGTGCAAAATTTCCTGTTGCATCGCAATTTATTTGTATTATTTGCGAAATGCCAATCTTTTCGAACAATGCCGGAATGGCAATTCCACCTACCGAATTAACGGCATCAATGGCTATTTTAAAATCGGCAGCTCTAATGGCTTCTACATCAACCAATGGCAATTTTAAAATCGATTCGATATGGGCAGTTAGGTAGTCTTTGTTTTCTACATGCCCAATGTTATCGATGCAAGCGTAATCAAAATCTTCCGAATCGGCTAATTTTAAAATTTCTTCGCCTTCGGCTGCGTTTAAAAACTCGCCTTTTTCGTTTAAAAGTTTTAAGGCATTCCATTGTTTGGGATTGTGGCTGGCGGTTATAATAATTCCGCCTTGGGCTTGCTCGTAAACTACTGACATTTCGGTAGTTGGCGTTGTTGCCAATCCGATATTCACTACATCAACACCCAAAGCCACTAATGTAGAAACTATCAGATTACTAACCATTTCGCCTGAAATGCGTGCATCGCGTCCTACAACTATTTTTATAGACTTTTTTGGGTTGTTATTTTTTATGAAAATAGCATACGCCGAAGTAAATTTAACTACATCTAAAGGCGTTAAATTATCACCGATTTTACCGCCTATCGTGCCGCGTATGCCTGAAATTGATTTTATTAAGGTCATTTTTATTTATAATTAAATTGCAATTTGAGTTTTTTTTATAAGCAAGAAACATAAAAAAAGATGAAAATTTTATTTTTATGATAAAAAAATACTACATCAAATTATTTTTTTTACATTGATTATGAATATGTTAAAAATATTTTCAGTACATCAGTAAACGCTTCGTTGAGTTTATGCGTTTCTTTTTTTGAAGTAATGAAGATTTATTTTTTCTGTGGCAATATTTTTATTTAAAATTTATTTTTTATTCGTAAATTTAAAAAAAAATGAAAATTATTATTTTACAAAAAGTTGATAATTTTATTTTATATTGTTATAATTTATTGAATATTAATTAATTAAATTGATAAATTCACAAAGAATGAATTTGAAAAGTTTTAAAAAATAGCAAATCTACAGTTTGAAATTTTCTTTTTTTCAATGAACAAAATTAATGAATTTTTTAAATTTAAACAAAAATCTTATCATTTAAGGAAAATGAAAACATAATATGTAATTTTTTTTAAGGAAAGAGTGCATTATAGTTTATTATAAATTTATTGATTTTAAGCGTTTTATATAAAATAATTAATAAAAAAAAAGGAAAAATTGTTGTTTTAGAATGTTTTTTTTTGGAAAATCGTATTTCAATCATTATCTTTGCACTCAAAATAAAAATATGAAACCACTTCCAAAAATGAAAAACATAATAAAATGGAAATTTAATCTAATTTTAGTAGTTCTACTTTTAAATTTTGTACTCAAAATATTTGGACAAGAAGGAGAGATAGCTACTAATCAAACTGTTAAAATAGGAACTTTAAATATAGAAGTTTTAAACTATAATAAGTCTATTTTTCAGATAGATAGTATAGTTACAAGTTTAAAAGGTTTTATAGCACAAGAACAAGAGGCAAATTTTAAAACCAAAATTTCAAATGAAATAATTATTCGCATTCCTACCGTTCAATTTTCTAATTTGGTTTATGGAATTAATAAAATAGCCAATAAAGTAAACACTAAAGATATTAAAGTGGTAAAAGTAGAAAAAGAAATAGCGGATTTATCAAAACGCTTGCAAAGTAAAGAAGAAGTGAAAGCTCGTTATATGGAATTGATTGAAAAATCAAAATTGGCAATTGAAATAGCTGATTTGGAAAATAAAATAAATTCATTAAATGGTGAAATTGAAAAGCTACAAAAAGAAATTGGAAATTTTACAGAGAGTTCACACAGTACGTTGTATATTTCGATGATGCAACAAGCCGAAATTAAAGGCAATTTGCCTTCAAATGCTACCGATATGTCAAAAAATGCAATGTTAGAATTTTTTAGAAATATTTTATTGTACTCATTGGTTCCGGTTTTGCTTATTTTGGGCTATTACTTTCTTATTTACAAGCGTATGCAACGTGCAAAACGACATAAAAGAAGGTCGCAATCGGGTGAAAAATCACTTTGGTAAACAATTGTATAATTATAAATACGTTTTTATTTTTTTTATAAAAAAGCTATTTTTTTATAAATATTTGTTTAAATTTGTTACATTAAATAATGGCAATTTTTTAAAACTTAAAATTCGTATTTTCGCTCCAATTTATTGATATACAGTTTATTATAGGTTAATCAGTTCGCATTTGGTAAATTAAAAAATTTATTGTTACAAATTTTTAATAAACGAAAATATTCACAAATAGTATTCTTAATTGCATTTACTTTGTTAAAAAAAATGATTTTATGACAAAAATACTAATAACGGGTGCGGCAGGTTTTATAGGTTATCATTTGGTAGAAAAATTAGTTCATTTGAATTACGAAATTATAGGTTTGGATTCGATTAACGATTACTACGATGTAAATATAAAATATGCCCGTTTGCATAATTGTGGAATTGAAAACACTGATATTCAATACAATAAACCAGTTGTAAGTAGCATTTATCCTAATTATTCTTTTGTTCAACTGCAATTAGAAGACCGTGAAAATTTAGAAAATTTATTTGAAAAACAAAAAATAGAAAAAGTTTGTAATTTAGCAGCTCAAGCGGGAGTGCGGTACAGTTTACAAAATCCGTATGCTTATTTGCAATCAAATTTGGTTGGATTTTTAAATCTTTTAGAAATTTCTAAAAATAATCACATCAAACATTTTGTATATGCCAGTAGTTCAAGTGTTTATGGACTAAATAGCGAAATGCCTTTTTCGGTTCACCATAACGTTGACCACCCGATAAGTTTGTACGCTGCCACAAAAAAAAGCAACGAATTAATAGCCCATTCATACAGTTATTTGTTTCAAATGCCAACTACCGGTTTGCGTTTTTTTACAGTTTACGGACCTTGGGGGCGTCCAGATATGGCTCTTTTTTTATTTACTAAGGCTATTTTAGAAAACAAAACCATAGATATTTACAACAATGGCGAAATGTATCGCGATTTTACATACATTTCAGACATAGTAGAAGGCGTTTATAGAGTAATTGAAAACATACCACAGCCCAATCTGAATTGGAATCCCGCCAATCCAGACCCCGCAACATCAACAGCTCCTTACCAAATTTATAATATTGGCAACAATAAAATGGTTTATTTAATGGATTTTATAACCGAATTGGAAAAACAATTGCAAAAAAAAGCCATAAAAAATTTCTTGCCCATGCAAGCCGGAGACGTGAAGCATACCCGCGCCGATGTAACCGACTTAATTCGGAATTTAGATTACAAGCCCAGCACAACCATTGATATAGGAATAAGTAACTTTGTAAAATGGTATCAAGATTATTATAAATTATAAATTTTTATAAAATGAGCGAGCAAAAAGAAGAAATAGGTCTTATAGAAGTTGTCGATATTTTATTGATAAACATATATCAATTTGTTGCAAAATCGATTAAAATTTTGATTGTGTTTTTCATTTTTGGATTTTTATTAGCTTATCTTTTTTGGCATTTTAAAGGCAATACTTATAAAACAGACATTATAGCAGCCTCAAATACAGGGCATTATTACGAAGTTAGCGAAATTATAAATTCCCTAACGCCTATTTCTGAAAACCCTTTATTGCTGCAACAAATTTTAAAACTTTCCCCCGAAGATGCTAAAAATATGAGAGAAATTAGTGCCGACACTATAATAAATCATAATATTTTGATTAAAATAAAGTACAAAGAAAAAATTGATTATAAAAATGTAGAACAAAAAATAAAAAATTACGTAGAACAGAATCAGTTTATGATTAGAGAAGTTGATTTGCGCAAAAAAAATTATTTCGATTTAAGCGTTCAATTAGCACAAGAAATTCAAGAATTAGATAGTTTGCAAAATTTAATTTTGAAAAATTTAGATAAAGAAGTGAAAATAAATAATCAGGTATTAATCAAAAACGATAAATTAGAATTTTACCATAATGATATTTTAACTCGTAAAAAGCAACTTATTGATTTAGAAAATGCCTTGACCCGACTCAACGCTATTGATATAATAAAACCAATTACGCAAGCTCATGTTTCTCATTTTTCATTACCCCAAATATTTATCGGATTTATTTCGATATTTTTATTTTTAGGATTTATTTTTTCTGTATTATTAAATGTAAAACAAAAATTAGCGAATTTAAAAAAATGAACGAAGACCTTAATTTAACTCAAATAATTGAAAATTTTTTAATTCATACGATTAAATTTTTATTGAACTATAAAAAGCTTTTAATGCTTTTTTTTCTTTCAGGAGTAGCAATAGGAATTTTATTTTATTCACTAACAAAAAATCAATTAAAAACACGCCTCATTGCCAAAACCTCTGTTTTCCAACTTGGCAATATTCATACGAACAACGATGAATACTTAGGAAATGAATTAGTTATAAACAGAGCCGATGCTATTAGTGCTGCACAATCTTTAAATATTTTACTTCAGGATAAAAAAAAATTTTCAAAAGTTTTAAATATTAAAAAAGAAAATGCAGAAAATTTGATTGAATTTAGTACCGATTCGGTTCAAAATACCAATTATTTTTACATCGAATTAAAATACAAACGCCCCGTTGATTTGCTAAAATTAGAAAATGGAATAATAAATTATATCCACTCCATTCCAATTATTAAAAATAAAATGCTTTTGGCAAAAAAAAATAATGAATTGCTAATCGAGCGATTAGATTCTCAATTATTAAAGCTTAATAATCTGCAAATCAGCATACTTGAGGGCATCAATAAGCCTCAGCCTCAAAATAATATGGTGGTTGTAGAACGAAACAATCTTTTTCACCATAGAGATATTATTGACTTTGGCGTTATAAGAAGACAATGTATCCAAAATATTGAAACAGCGACAGTTATAGATGTTTCACAGTCTTTTAGTTTTGTTTCTTCCCAAAGATTTCCACTCATGATTTCTATATTCGTTTCTACTTTTTGTTTTACTTTAATAGGATTTTTTGTAGCTGTATTTAATGATATGTATAAAAAAATATAATTAATGATTGAAACATTATTAAAAAGGCATTTACCCGAATGGCTTGTTTTTGTAATTGATGTTCTATTTAGTATAGCTTCTATGTCGTTTGCGTTTTTTTTGCGAATGAATTTTAATATTGAAGAAAAATATACGAAAGAACTGTTACTTATTATATTTTTAACCGGTTTTATTAGAGGTTTAAGCTTCTTTTTAGGGCGAACCTATATGGGCATTGTGCGATATTTTAGCTCTAAAGATGCCGAAAAACTTTTTATCACCATATTTGCCGGTACATTATTATTTTTAATTTTTAATTCCATCCGTTTTAATTTTTTCGACGATTTGTATTTTTTTCCACGTTCTGTTCTTGCTATCGATTTTTTTATAACTATCTTTTTATTAGTTGGTTATAGAATAATGGCAAAACTTATTTTTGAAAGCAATGCTCAATTATCAAAGAATTATGAAAAAGTAGCTATTTATGGTGATGAAAATTTTACCCTTATTACTAAACAAGTTTTAGAATCGGGAAAGAATAAAGAGAATAAATTAGAAGCTATTTTTTTTGATAATATTAAAAATAGTGGAAAAAAAATTGATGGAATACCGGTTTATGATATTACAGAATTATCTCAAATTATAAATAAATATGACATTACTCGTTTTATTATAGCCAAGAATAAAATAAATTCAAATTTAAAAAACGAAATTGCAGAATTTTGTTTATCAAAAAATATAAAATTATTGACCATTCCGCCAGCCCATAAATGGATTAACGGCGAATTGAGCTTGAACCAAATACGCCAAATTAAAATTGAAGACCTTTTAGAAAGAGAACCTATTGTATTGAATTTCAGTTCTATAAAAAAAGAAATTTTAAATAAAGTGGTTTTAGTAACCGGAGCTGCCGGTTCAATAGGCAGCGAATTGGTTAGACAAATGATACACTTTAATCCAAAAAAAATTATTCTCATCGACCAAGCCGAGTCGCCTCTATACGATATGGAACTTGAATTACAAGAAAATTTGAATTTCAATGATTTTAAAATATTTATAGCCGATATTAAAAATAAGCAAAGAATTGAAAATATCTTTCAAATTACTCAACCTCAAGTAGTTTTTCATGCTGCGGCTTACAAACATGTACCCATGATGGAAAATCACCCGTGCGAAGCCATAAATAATAATGTTTTTGGAACTATAAATGTAGCAGAAATTTCAGAAAAATACCAAGTTACTAAATTTATTATGATTTCTACCGACAAAGCCGTAAACCCGACCAATATCATGGGCGCATCGAAACGGTTGGCTGAAATTTACATTCAATCTAAAAATTTTATTTCTTCAACTCGCTATATAACAACACGTTTTGGAAATGTTTTAGGGTCAAATGGTTCGGTCATTCCACGTTTTAAGCAGCAAATTTTATCCGGCGGTCCGGTTACGGTAACTCACCACGAAGTTACCCGTTTTTTTATGACTATACCCGAAGCCTGCCAATTGGTACTTGAAGCTGCTGCTATGGGAAATGGTGGGGAAATTTTTGTTTTTGACATGGGAAAAGCTGTAAAAATTGTTGATTTAGCAAAAAAAATGATTAAACTCTCAGGTTTAGAACTCGGAAAAGACATACAAATACAATTTATTGGACTTAGACCCGGCGAAAAACTTTATGAAGAGCTTTTAAATACGAAAGAAAATACTTTACCAACACATCATGAGCAAATTTTAATAGGAAAAGTCCGAAATTATGATTTTAATTTGATTAAAGACGAATTTAATGCCTTTATTACGCTTATTCAAAAAAATAATAATTTGGAAATTGTACAATTGATGAAAAAAATAATTCCGGAATTTATTAGTGAAAATTCAATATACAGCGAACTCGATAATCATGAATAAAATAATAAATATTGCCGTAATATTAGCCGGAGGAAGTGGAAAACGTTTCGGAGCCGATTTGCCTAAGCAATTTTTAGAAATTAATGGCAAAACAATTTTGCAATACAGTATCGAAGCCTTTGAAAAAAATCAAAAAATTCACGAAATTATAGTCGTTTCAAACCCACAATTCATCAAAAAAACAACCGAAATTATAAAAAATAGCAATTATTCCAAAATTGTTGCCATTTTGGAAGGCGGAAATGAACGTTACGAATCGAGCTTAAATGCCATAAAATTTATTTCCAAAGAATGCAATTTATTGCTGCACGATGCGGTGCGCCCATTCGTTTCGCAACAGATAATAGACAACGTAATAGAAGCTTTGGAAAAATATAATGCGGTAAGTGTAGCTGTTCCGGTTTCAGATACTATCTTGCAGAGTAATGAAAATCAATTGTTTATAGAGAGTGTTCCAAATCGAAATTTTCTTTTTGCTGCACAAACTCCACAGGCTTTTAAATGGTCGGTATTGAAAAAAGCTTACGAAATTGGCTTAAAATCTGAAAATTTTATTGCAACTGACGATGCAAGTGTTATAAAAAAATATTTACCCAATGAACAAATTTTTATAGGTAAAGGAGAACAAACCAACATTAAAATAACTTATTCAAGCGATATACTAATAGCTAAATTATTAATAAACAAATGATTATTCAAATTCCAAATAATTTTATTTCCGAACGAAAGTATATTATCAATGTTTTGTTGGAAAATTTTTTGGGATTAAAATTTGAAATTGAAGTAAAAAAAGATTTAGAAAATTATAATTTAATTTTAGAAAATCATTCTAAAATAATATTTTCAGATAATTTTTTTAGTAAAATTCTTCCAAATAATTTTTTAGACAAAAAATATTTGCCTGAAAATGTAATTTTTGCAGAAAATATATTCACTTCAGAAAAAAATATTCCGGTTTTATTTGGAAATGAAAAAATATCAATAGAAACAGAACAAATTATCTGTGGAAACGATATTTTTGCCTCTTCTTTTTTTATGCTTACACGCTGGGAAGAACATGTTTATACCAAAAAAGATAAATTCGGACGTTTCCCCGAAGAGCAATCTTTGGCTGTTAGAATGGGTTTTGAGCAACGTCCTATTGTAAACGAATATGTCGAAATGCTTTGGAATATGCTCATTTCATTGGGTTTTGAACAAAGACGTAAATCTTTGACATATACATTAAAAATAACTCATGATGTAGATTTTTATAAAAAGTTTAATGGTATTTTCGATGTTATTAAAACATTTTTTTCGGAATTATTGCAAAAAACAAATGTAAATCCTTTTAAATCATTGGTTTACAATTGTAAAATATGGATAGGAAAAGAAAACGACCCTTATGATGTTTTCGATTTTTTAATGCAAACTTCGGAAGAAAATAATTTGAAATCGCATTTTTATTTTATACCGAATAACAAAACTCGATTTTCAAATTATTCAATTAAAAATAAACAAGTTATACGCACAATTCAAAAAATAATTGACAGAAAACACATCATTGGTTATCATGCCAGTTGGATTGCTTTTGAAAATGCAAAAGTATTTGAAAATGAAGTAAATATGCTATCTAAAATAGCTTACAAACCCATCGAAGGCAGGCAACATTTTTTACGTTTCAAATCGCCCGAAACTTGGAGAATATGGGAACAATTTGATTTTAAAGAAGATAGCACAATTGGTTTTTCAAAACGTATCGGTTTTAGAGCTGGAGTTTGTTATTCGTATCCGGTATTTGATTTTTTACAAAAAAAACAACTCCAACTTATTGAAAATCCGCTTATTGTAATGGATACAGCTTTTTTGCATTCTAAAAAAAATACGGAACAACTTATTTTAGAAACAATAAAAATTGGAAAAATAGTAAAAAAATACAACGGAAATTTGGTTCTTCTTTGGCATAATAACAATATTAATTATAATTTTGGCAAAAATTTTAGTCAAAAATATCGTTTTTTAATTAAAGAATTGAAAAATTTGCAAGAATGAAAAAAATCAAGTTTGCTTTGATTGGTTGTGGTCGAATAGCTGAAAAACATGCCGATTTGATACAGAAATATGCCAAATTGGAAGCTGTTTGCGACACAAAACAAGAGAAAGCACTTTTTTTTGAAAAAAAATATGGGGCAAAAGCGTATTTTGATATAGAATTGCTTTTAGAGCATGAAAAAGATGTTGATATTGTGTCCATTTGCACCCCAAATGGACTACATTCGGAGCATACTATATTGAGTTTGAGAGCTGGAAAGCATGTTTTGTGCGAAAAACCGATGGCAATAAATGTATCAAGTGCCGAAAAAATGATTTCGGAGTCGCTGAAAGCAAATAAGCGTTTATTTATTGTAAAGCAAAATCGTTTTAATCCTCCAGTTGAAGCAATTAAAAAAGCCATAGATGAAAACAAACTTGGTAAAATTTATAGTGTGCAAATGAACTGTTTTTGGAATAGAAATTCTCAATATTACGAAGAATCGGACTGGAAAGGCAGCAAAAAACTCGACGGAGGTACTCTTTTTACTCAATTTAGTCATTTTATTGATTTGCTTTACTGGTTTTTAGGCGATATTAAACAGGTAAAATCGGTAACACAAAATTTTGCACACAAAAAAAATATCGAATTTGAAGATACCGGAATAGTTCTTTTAAATTTTTATAGCGGAACGATTGGAACTATCCATTTTACTATAAATTCTTATAATAAAAATATGGAAGGGTCTATTACGCTTTTTGGTGAAAAAGGTACAGTAAAAATAGGCGGCGAATACTTAAATGAATTGGAATATCAAAATATTGAAAATTATGAAATTAAGGATTTACCACAAAGTAATCCGGCAAATTTTTATGGTTCGTACACAGGTTCAATGTCTAATCATGCAAAAGTTTATGAAAATGTAATTGATGTGCTTAATAATAAAGGAGTTATAGCTACTAATGGATTTGAAGGAATGAAAGTTGTTGAAATTATTGAGCGAATTTATCATAGTGGTTCGGATAATTTTTAAAATTCTTTTAATTTTTTCCATTAAATATTTTACTCTAAGTGAAAAAAATTGGAAAATATTGATTAATAGGTTTTTATATTTATTTTTGAATATTAAAACAAAACAATTTAATTGTTCGTAAAAAAATATTTAGGTATGTATGAGTTAAAAAATGAAGTATATTTTAAAGCATCAAGAATGGATTTAATCAGTTTAATTCCTAAAAATTCGGAGAATAAAATTTTGGAAGTAGGCATGGGCGGGGGAAATACATTACTAACAATCAAGGAACTTAATCTTGCAGCCGAAGTTGTAGGGGTAGAGTTAATGAAATTAGATAATTCTGAACAGCAAAACCCTAAAATTGATAGAGTTATATTTGGAAATTTAGAAGAAATTGAGTTGGATTTAGAGAACGATTATTTCGATGTAATATTATGCGGTGATATTTTGGAACATCTTATAAATCCCTGGAAAGTTTTAGAAAAATTGCGGAAGCACTTAAAACTTAATGGTCTTTTAATCGTTAGTATTCCTAACTTTAGAGAGATACGAAACGTTTATAGTATATTTTTTAAGGCAAATTTTAAATATACTGAAAGAGGAACTCTTGATAAAACTCATTTACGTTTTTTTTGCAAAAAAAATATGCTTGAACTCTTAGAATCAACAAATTATTCTGTCATTTCCATAAATTCAAATTTTAATTTAAGAAAAGAGCAATGGAAAAGACGTTTTTTTAATAAATTTACTTTAAATCTTTTTTCAGATTTTTTAACTTTGCAATATATTCTTGT
>DYNA01000208.1 GCA_020721325.1 Paludibacter propionicigenes | reverse complement strand
TACAAAGCACTTACATAAAAACAAAAGCTCAAATTATAACCGTTTAAAGTATAAGTTCATAAAACACGCAAGAAAAACACAACTCATTTTACGTGCAAAGTAAACAGACAAATTTAAAACTTTAGAAAAGTTTAATAATAGTCTGTTTATTAATCAATTGACAAGATAATTTACAAATATTGGGTTTTATTTGAAAAGAACGGGAGCTGCTTTTTTCTCGTCGCTAATGTCGCCGGTTAAAGTAAGCAAAAAGGCATGAATGTCTTCAATTTCTTCTGTTTTAAGTTCTTTTCCCAATTCTGTTTTAGCCATAATTTGGATAGCTTGTTTTAAATCCGTTACGCTTCCGTCGTGAAAATAAGGGTGAGTTTTCTCAATATTTCTAAGACTTTGCGATTTGAAAATAAAACGGTCGGCTTCATTTTTTGTAACATCAAATTTACCGTTGTCAATTACTTTACTACCCGTTAGAGGAGCGTAATCGGTAAGAAGTCCGAATTTCATAAGCATTTCGCCTCCTACTGCCGCACCGGTATGGCAAGTGGTGCAACCGGTACCGATAAAAGTACTTAAACCTCTTTTTTCCTGTTCGTTAAGGGCAGCTAAATCGCCATTTAAGTAACTATCGAAACGGTCGGTTGTCATTAATGTACGCTCAAAAGCTCCAATGGCAATGCCTACATTTTTATAAGTAATGGGCGATTTTTCTTCAGGAAAAGCAACAGCAAAGAGTTTTTTGTAACCTTCCACTTTTGTAAGGCGTGCTAAAACTTCTTTTTCATTTGACATACCCATTTCAATGGGATTTAAAATAGGCATTCCGGCTTGTTCTTCTACGTCGGCTGCACGACCGTCCCAAAATTGCATTTTGTGAATGGCTGCATTGAATACCGTAGGCGAATTGCGCGTTCCCAAAGTTTTGTTGTCGCCCGGAGATGTGGGTAAATTATCCACCCCAAAGGTTGATAAATTATGACAAGAGTTGCAACTTTGCGTGCCTTTTTTTGACAAACGGGTATCAAAATAAAGCATCTTGCCTAATTTTACAAGGCTGTCGTTTAAAGTTGCACCTTCTTTTAAAGCTACTTCGGGCAAAACTTTGAACATTTTTTGAGCCTGTTCGAGCAAAGCTTTATCTACTTGTGCCAGAGAATCGGCATTTTCGTCTTGCTCTTTGGGTTGGGTTGTTTGACATTGTACAAATAAAAATGCCAGTAATACGAAGGCTAAAATTTTCTGTTTCATGCTTTTATATTTTTTAAAGGGTTAACAAAATTAGCACGAAATTACATAAAACTTTTTTATTTGCATCTTTCAATATGTTAAATTTTTATTTTTAGAATTATTCTAAATTATTCCTTCAAAGGAAACTTCAATAAGCTTGAAAATTTTGGGATAAGATTCAACCTTTTAAAATCGGAAGAATTTTAAAAGCTTGTATGCTTTAAAATCAATTGTTTCTAAAAATAAATCTGTAATAAAAGTTTTTAAATATTATTTTTCTTTGTTTTAAACAAAAAAAAAAGCGAGCCAATTTTCATTGGTTCGCCTTTTGTGTGCAGTTCTAAAAATTTAAACGGTTTTTGAAATTAAATTATGAGTCCGAGTCGTTGGTTTCACTATATTATATACTTGATTTGTAAATAATTTTTGTATCATACTCTTCAAATAAATCTGGTAATTTACATTCCTTTTTTAAATCTGAAAAACTTTTTAATGGCGTTGATATGCTAATATTTTTTTGCAAAATAATTTGTTGTTTATCAATTTCTTCGGGTTTTAGTGGAACATAATAATAGTTTTTTAAACCGTCCCAGTCGTTATTTCGTATTGTTACAACGTTGTCAAGATAAAAACTAACCCAAAAATCACCAATTTTTGAATTTGGTTCTTCTTGTAAAAGTTTATTTTCGGTTATTTCTACATAATCTTTGTCAAGTTCAAAACCGATATAATTTCGTCCCAAACGTTTGGCTGCTAATGCAGTAGTTCCTGTTCCATTGAAGGGGTCTAAAACAATATCATTTTCGTCTGTTGTCATTAAAATCAAGCGTTCAAGCAAATGCAGTGGTAATTGACAAGGGTGGTCATCTCTGTATTTGTTATGTTTCATTCTGTGTATATCTGTCCAAACATCTGAAACCAAAGGACCAAAAGGGTGTAATAAACCTTTTTTCCCGCCATAATCTTTTGCCAAATATTTTGATTTGCGCTCACGTTTATGTGGATAACGAATTTCATAGAATTTTAATTCTTTTGCATTTTTTGCGTAAAATAAAATTCCATAATGTCCGGGTTGCAAGGTTTTTCCCATTGGTGCTGTTGGTGCGTCCCAACTTATCCAATGTTTAAAATCAGCAATCGTGTTTAAATGTGCTGCATAAAAAGTCAACCATTTCGGAATGTTATGTAAAAAAATTGAACCTGTTGGTTTTGTTACTCTTACCATTTCCGAAATCCAAGTTTCGCACCATTTTATATATTCTTGAACTTGTAAACTATCTTTGTATGAATTATATCCTTTTTTCAAATTGAATGGCGGGTCTGCAAAAGTCATATCTACTGAATTATCGGGAATATTTTTAAATAACTCCAAACAATCGCCTTGCAATATCTTATTCTTGTAGTTTTCAATCATTTTAATTCTTTTTTAAGGGTTTTCTTAAAACGTTCAATTTCGTCTTTGTGAAATGTGAAAACATCATCATAAGCCGTAACCATTCGCATTAGGTCGCCTTTGCGAACATACCAACCAATTCCGTCAACAAAACCAATAAATTTTGCTTTCGGATAATACTTTGTAATTAAGTTTTTTATGCTTCCTTCGGTTTTTGATTTGTCGCCTTGTCCCGAAGAAGTTGTTACCAGAAATGAACTTTCAATTATTATTTTGGGATTTTCTTTTGAAGGAATAATAAAATCCATTGTTCGTTTTGCCACTTTTTCTTTTGCAAAAAGTTCGTCTAAATCACCCTTTTCAAAAGGAATTTTTAAGTCTTTTAAAATTGTAGCAATGTAAAACTCTGGGTTGTTTTCTGCTTTACCCGAATATGAACCTTTTTCTTTGTACCTTACAAGAGTGTCAATAAGTGCGGGAATTTCAAATTTAAGTTTTGAGATACTCAACTTTTTAAGTTCAAAAAGTGGTAAAGTTTGAGCTAAAAATGGTATCGTAGAACCTTCAAAAAATAAATTTACAATTCCTTTTCTGAAATATTCGTTGTCTTTGATTAGTTTGTTAATGCGACTATCGCCCCATTCGGAAATTTCATCAATTTCTTGTATTTCAGACCATTTTTCCTTATACAATAATTTTGATAATTCTTTACTATCAGCAACCCTAACAACTGTAATTAAGCGTTTTAAACTTTCATTTGCAAATCCTGTTAATGCAAGTAAAGCACGTAATCCATTTTCTTTTTCTTCTAAAAGTTCTTCAAAAATTTCTTTAGAAATACCGTTTTTATCTATATTAAACTTTAAAATTTGCAAAGTTTCTGTTAAAGAATTAATATAACCCTCGTATTTATCTTGAAATTCAGGATTGTAGAAATAGAAAGTATTTTTTTCTATTACCGTTTTGAATTTTAATTGATTAATATTGTTTGATTTTTTCACTACCTTAACTTTAAGTTTAATATTCTGCAAATTTAATCATTTTTTTCAAAAAAAAAATGTTATTTACAACCAACATTTATAAAAAAATAAAACAGAAACAAGTAAACAAAAAAAAAAGCGAGCCAATTTTCATTGGTTCGCCTTTTGTGTGCAGTTCTAAAAATTTAAACGGTTTTTGAAATTAAATTATGAGTCCGAGTCGTTGGTTTCACTATAATTATACGTTTCACCTTCAATCACTTGGCTGCTTAAAACCTCAGGGTCGTCGTTGCTTTGCGAGTGATAAGAAGGCATTGTGTACCTTCTACTCTTTTCATAATCCGTGTAAGCCCACATTTGCTTACCGATGCGTCTGATACGTTTTATTTCCGAATAAGCTTCGTTAGCTATTTCGTAACGCATGTCGGTTGCAGCGCGCCTTTCGGCTGTGGCTACCACTTTTTCGTTTACTTTTTGATGCACTGCATCTGCTTTTGCCGTTAATTCGGCTACTTGCTCCAGAGTAAAGATTGCTCCAAACTCATCTTTGTATCTGCCCTGCATGATAGCATAAGCCAAACGGGCTTTTTCTACCAATTGCATGGTGTCGAGTGTAGAAATAGAACTGAGTTCAAACATTTTGTAAAACGGACTGTTTGTACCAAAACGCGTGTACAATCGGTTTTCAACGCCTACTAAAAACATGCGCAAGTCTTCCACTTCCATGTCTTTCGATTCGGTTGCTAACTTTTGTCCAAGCAATTCTATCTCATCGATACTACGAAATTTTAAACGCTCCAAAAGGGCGGTTAAATTTTCTTGTGCCGTATGGTCTATCCCATACTTAGCGAACTCCGCAGAGTCTGTTACCATTAAGTCGGCAGTTTGGTAACCCAACTGGTACACCTCCTCGTAGCCTTGACGAAAAGTACGTACATTTCTTTTTTGTTTTGTCATTTTGTAAATTTTTTAATAATTTATTAGAACTTAAATTTGTTATCTAATTGATAACGAGTGCAAATATACATCAAGAATTTTAAATCTCCAAATTTTTTTCAATATTTTTTTATATTTTATGTAAAAAAAAATAAATTATTATTAATTAATTTAATTTTTAATACTGTATAAAAATGCTGTATATACTTATTTTATTGGTATTTTAGTATTATTTAAGGCATAATTAAAATATGTTAATAAATGTTAAAAATTGAGTAGTTTTTTTATAAAAAAAATGAATTATTTTTTGCCGAAAGGCAGGAAAAGAATAAAAATAGTTTTTTTTGGTTATTAAAATTAGTGTTTATTTATATAAAAGTGCTTATTTAGTATGATTTTTTAGATAAAATTACAGGTAAAATCATTTACTATGGTATTTAAAATAGGTAAAAATGTTTTTTTTAGTTTGATTATTCATTTATAATCATTCATTATCACTTTTTTGGGAATATGACTACGAATGCACGAATTAAATTCGTTTTAAATTCGTGCATTCGTGGTCAAAAAAAATTACATGACCACTAATTCACGAATTTAAAACGAATTTAATTCGTTTTAAATTAGTGAATTAGTGGTCAAAAAAAAATTACATGACCACGAATGCACGAATTAGAACGAATTAACTTGTCTAAATCCGTGCATTCGTGGCAAACAAAAAATCATTCATCGTTAAAACATGAGCCATTAAAAAATCGACCCGCTTCGCGGGAAATTATAAAATAAATCAAATAGTCAAATAAATCAATCCCTTACGCAACGAACCGAAAAACCTAACACCTTGCTGTAGTTGTATCTGTAAACATAGCCGTCATCGTAGCCCACGTACCGGTTCCAGACGTAACCGGTATAGTGTACGGAAGCACTCCACCATGTACCGTAGTCGCCAATACTGTAGAATGTTCCAGTATAGTTACGGAAGCCACCCGGAAGGGCTGTAAATCCGCTGCTATTAGTTGCTCCTTCATTCGGGCTTAGCCAATGTGTTGTTCCGGCTTCTTTCATTTTACCACCAGCTACACTTTCGCCACCCAAATAAGTAGTTAAAGTTGTCCACTCGGCATCGGTTGGTACGTGCCAGCCTGCGGGTGCTATGTTGCGGCTGTCGGTTGCTGCATAAAAATTGTACAATCTGCCGTAAGTGGCTATTTCGTCTTTGTTGGTGGTGTTTTCATAAGTGCAACAAGCTCCGGTAGTTAAGGCTTCCCAAGCGGCATCGTCGGTTACATTGGGTATGGGGTCGCCGTTGCGGTATTTGGTTACGCGCAGGTTTTCTGCCATCCATGTTTGTGTGCCAATGGTAATGGTTTTGTAGGTATTTCCGTCTTGGTCGGTCATGGTGCCATACGTTTTGGCGGTATTAAAAACGGCAGAGGTTACACCGCCATCGCCTGTTGGGTCTGGGTCAGCAGGTTCGTCTTTGTCGCAACCCATTGCAAAGCTTACCAACAATCCAATAAAAAACAATTGGATAATTTTAAATTTGTTTTTCATTATGTTAAAAATTTAATTTTTTTAAAATATCAGATTTTAGTACGGCATCTGTTTACCGTTTTTTTTTATTAAGTGCCTTGCCAAAGCAAAAAAAATTGGCAAAGTTACCATTTACAGTATAAAACAAAAAACCCATTCAGCACTTCTTTAATTTAGCAAAAATCTTTTATTCTCAATACTTGATTAAAGAATTGTAATTATTTGGTAAGTTTTTCAACTATTTCATTCTCATTTGGCAGTTTTGTACGATATTGAGCAACAAAAATATCATCTCTGTCTTTTCCTGCACTATAATATACATCAATATGGTCAAAGCTTCTACAAATAATCAAGGCAATCGGGTCACGGTCTCCTTGTATTTTATGTTCTCTGAAATAAGTTAAATATTTGGTTACTTGTGTTATATCACTATCTTGTAATTTTCGTGCTTTTAATTCAACAATTATATGACATTTTAATAGAATATGATAAAATAACAAATCTATTTTATTCCATTGATTGTTAATGTTTATTTTCTGCTGTCGTCCCAGAAATGCAAAACCATTTCCAAATTCAAGTAAAACATTTTGGATATTGTCTAATAAAGCGTTTTCCAATTCAAATTCATTGTGTTTCTCATCTAAGTAATCGTAAATAAATAACATTTACAAATTAGAAAAAATATTTTATTTT
>DYNA01000049.1 GCA_020721325.1 Paludibacter propionicigenes | reverse complement strand
ACAATGCCGACAAATTTGCTTACAAAAAAGGTTTGTACGTTTTGCGACAAAAAGGGAACATTGTTGAAATTGTAAATGACGAAAAATTTATTCCCAAAGAATGGAAAGTGAAATATTAATGCCGGAATACCGGTTTTTTTTATTTTAAAAATATAAATTTACTTAAAAAATCACCTCTTTTTTAGCGAAAGCAAAAATAAAAACAAAAACATGAGCGCACCGTTTATAAGCAACAATTCAAAGCCAAATTGGTAACCCCAAAACCATTCTTTAGAATTTAAACTAATCAAGTAGGAAAGCAAAGGCGACAAAATAGCTGCCACCGGCACCAACCAGCCATCTCTAATTTTTATTTTAGTAAAAAGACCAAAAGCAAACAAACCCAACAAAGGTCCGTAAGTATATCCAGCAACAGTGAAAACCGCCGAAATTACGCTTTTATCGTTTAATTTGCCGAAAACAACGATAATTAAATACATTAAAACCGAAAAAACAACGTGAACCAACAAACGAATATGGTTTTGTTTCGTTTCAGAATGCTTTTCCAATTTCAAAAAATCGATGCAAAAAGCCGTTGTGAGAGCCGTAAGCGAAGAATCGGCACTTGAAAACGCAGCCGCTATAATACCCAACAAAAAAACAATTCCGGCAAATAATGGAAAATGTTCAATAGCCAAAAGCGGATACAAATCATCTGAAGAAGCAGGAAAAGCTATGCCCTTATTTTGCGAATATACATACAAAAGCACGCCCAAAGACAAAAATAAAAAATTTACAATCACCAAAATTATACTCAACCAATAGATATTTTTCTTAGCATCGGGCAAAGTGCGACAAGTTAGATTTTTTTGCATCATATTTTGGTCTAAACCCGTCATTACCACAGCTATAAAAGCTCCGGCAACAAACTGCTTAATAAAAAATCGACTGCTCTGCCAATCCCAAAACCAAATTTTAGAATACGGGCTTTCTTTTATTGTTAAAAAAAGGGTGTTTAGATTCAATTTTAACTCGTTAGAAATGATTACTATGCTCAAAACCACCGCCAAAAGCATAAAAAAAGTCTGAAAAATATCTGTCCAAATAATGGTTTTCATGCCACCTTTGAAAGTATAAACCCAAATGAGCAAAATAGTTACCAGCGCCGTTATTTCAAACGGAATGTGATAGCGATTAAAAAAAGCAAGTTGCAAAACACCCGACACCAGCATCAAACGAAGCGAAGCACCCATACTTTGCGAAAGCAAAAAGAAAAGAGAACCCGTTTTGTATGAAAAAAAACCAAATCGAGTTTTTAAATAGCTGTAAATGGAAATTAAATTCAAACGATAATACATAGGCAAAAGCACATTCGCGATAACAAAATACCCAACCAAATAACCTAAAACCATTTGAAAATAAGAAAAAGCTTTAAATTCTATGGTATTCGGAATAAATGCTCCAACTTCGCCCGGAACCGAAATAAATGTTACACCCGAAAGCGTTGCGCCAACCATTCCGAAGGCAACCACATACCAAGGAGCTTGCTTGTCGGCTATAAAAAAAGAGCGATTAGAAGCTTTGCGTGAAGTATAAAAAGCTATGATTATCAACACAGTAAAGTAAAAAGCTATAATTCCGAAAACAAGTAATGGTGTCATAAATTTGCCTTATTTTTTTTATAAAAATGATTATTCCAAAAAATGTTTTACCGCATTAAAAGCCTCTTCAATGGCTTCTGGTAAGCGGTCGTTTACGATTATTTTGTCGAAGTGCGGAGCAAATTCGATTTCCTCACGCGCTTTGGCTACGCGCTTGGCTATATTTTCAGGGCTGTCGGTAGCACGCAATTTCAGCCGGTTTTCAAGCTCCTCAAGCGAAGGCGGCATAATGAAAAGTGCCAACGCCGAGTTGCCAAATTGCTTTTTTATATTCACGCCTCCCACTACATCAACATCAAAAACAATATTATAACCATCTCTTTCTATGCGAGTTAGCTCAGAAAGAAGCGTTCCGTAAAAATGATTGGGATAGACCTCTTGCCACTCTAAAAATTCGCCGTTTGCAATTTTTTCCTTAAATTCGTTTGCCGAAAAAAAATAGTAATCGCGTCCATCAACTTCGCCTGCACGCGGCGCACGACTGGCAGCAGAAACCGAAAAACGCAATTTTAATTCCGATTTTTGCAAAAGCTCCTTTACTATAGTGGTTTTTCCCGCGCCCGAAGGTGCTGAAAAGATGATTAACTTCAACATAAATTCTTTGATTCTGATGTTTTACCTATTTCACAGTTGTTCAAGCTTTTTTTACAAAATGCGCTCTTTTTTTTCTAAAATATTTTTTTAAAAAAAAATAATCTCGTAAAAAATTCTTTTTTAATGAAAATGAATCGATTTTTAAAATTTGAAAATCAATTTTTTAAAAAAAATAATCTTGTAAAAAATTCTTTTTTTATGAAAATGAATCGATTTTTAAAATTTGAAAATCAATTTTTTAAAAAAAATAATCTTGTAAAAAATTCTTTTTTTATGAAAATGAATCGATTTTTAAAATTTGAAAATTTTGAAAATCTACTTTTTGAAAAAAATAATCTCGTAAAAAAATCTTTTTTTTAATGAAAATAAATCGATTTTCTCAATTTTTAAAATTTAATTTTTGAAAAAAAATAATCTGGTAAAAATCTTTTTTTTTAACTGAAACTCGAAACTTTGCCAAAGTTTTTAAACTTTGGCAAAGTTCTAATTTAGAAACAATTAAATAGAACTATTTTTTTCTGGGCGATTCAAGTTCTTTCCAGATAAGTGCACTTGCGCCTAAAACGGCAGCATTTGCTCCATCAACTTGAGAAGGAAGCAATTTAATTTTATTTTTGTAAACACTCAACATATTCTCTTCCATATACTTACGAGTTGGAGCAAATAACAATTCGCCCGATTGTGCCAAACCACCAAATAAGAAAACGGCTTCGGGACTGAGATAAGCGGCGGTTTCGGCTATTTTTTGTCCCAACATGCGAGCTGTAAAATCGAAGGTTTCAATGGCTACTTTGTCGCCGTTTTGAGCGGCTATGCTGATGTCTTTGGCGGTTATTTCGTCGAAAGATTTGGAGCTTAATGCGGCTTTGAACGGAAAATAAGCCATCATTTCCATATAAGTTCGTTTCAAACCGGTTGCCGAAACATAGGTTTCCATGCAACCGCGCAGTCCGCAACCGCAAAGTCTGCCATTTTCTTTTACTATGGTGTGTCCCAATTCGCCGGCAAAACCGTCGTGTCCGTAAACCACATCGCCGTTTACAACCAAGCCGCTTCCTAAACCCGTTCCGAGCGTAATTACCACAAAATTTTTCATTCCTTTGGCTCCACCGTAAATCATTTCGCCCAAAGCGGCAGCGTTGGCATCGTTGGTTAAAACAACCGGAAGCGAAAAATGTTTTTGCATCAATTCTACCACATTAATTACACCCCGCCAATTCAAATTGGGCGCATATTCAATGGTTCCGTTGTAATAATTGCCGTTTGGTGCGCCTATTCCAATTCCCAATAATCGGTATCCTTCTCCTAATTTGGTTAATAAATTTTGAATTTCTTGTGCTATTTGAGCAAAATAATCTTCTATGTTTGAGTGAGTTGTGGTTGATATATTGGTTTCAGTAAGGGTTTCGCCTTTTCTGTTTACCAAGCCTATCAATGTATTGGTTCCTCCAATATCGATGCCTACAGCGAGTTCTACCATGTTTTTTTATTTTTGTTGTTAAAAAAATATTTCAATTATTATTATTTTGTTGAATTTTATTTTGTTAGAATACCAATTTTTAAAGCCGTTTTGCAAATTTTTTTTTGCATTTTTAAGAAATCAAAAACACGCACTTAACTGTTTTTTTTATTGATTATCAACATCTTAAATCAATCAATACTTTACTAAGCTTATCTTTAAAAAGCATGATTTGTAATTTTTGGTATTTGCACAAAAATAATTTTATTTTTTTAATTGAAAAATTTTTTATTTAACTTTGAACGTAAACTTTGATAAAATCGCAAACTTTCACAAAGATTTAATTATAAGGCAATTACATAAAAAACTATAAATACAACCATTTACAATTTGCTGAAACTGCCTTTAGATTTAATTCCGGCAATTTATTTTTAACCGATAATTTTTGTTTCAAAACCACATTTACTACATTTTTGTTCATCTAAACCGGTAATAACAGTATAATAACCTTTTCGCGAAATCAGTTCGTTTTTACAATTTGGGCAATAAGTATTTTGCCCTTTTTCTGAATGTAAATTGCCTAAATAAACAAAATCCAAATGTTGCTCGGCTATTTGAAAGAGTTCAAGCATTACTTCAAGTGATGTTTGCTCAATAGCTGATTTATAACGTGGAAAATAACGCGACAAATGCAAAGGTGTATCTTTTCCCAATTCTTCTGCTATCCAAATCACCATTTCTTCAAATTGTTGTGGATTGTCGTTTTGTGTTGGCAAAATTAAATTGGTCAATTCCAGATGTTTACCCGATTGTTTTATCATTTTAAGGCTTTTCTTTACAGGTTCTAAACTGCCCCCAGTGTTGTTATGATAAAAATCATCTGTAAAACCCTTTAAATCAACATTAAAGGCATCTATCACCGAAAGCAAATCTTCTAAGGGTTGCAAGTGAATGTAGCCGTTTGTAACCATTACTTTTTTGTATTTTGCATCTATAAGCTTGGTTAAGAACAAAATATACTCAATCCAAATAATGGGTTCGTTGTAAGTAAAAGCTAATCCAATGTTGTTTTTATTGGTGTGAATTGCCAAAAGAATATCGTCTGTGGATAAATTAAATCGGTTGTAATTTTTAAAAGGCACTTGCGAAATATCGTAATTTTGGCAAAAATTGCATTTTAAATTGCAGCCATAACTGCCAATGGAAAGGATTTCCCTTCCGGGAAAAAAATGATAAAGCGGCTTTTTTTCGATGGGGTCGAAAGCCAATGAGCTTATTTTTTTGAAAATGGAAGAATACAAATACCCGGAAACATTTTTTCGTGCATTGCAAAATCCCGTTTCTCCATCGGACAAAATACAATTTTGCGGACAAAGCAAACATTGAACTTTTTCTTGAGATAACTGCTGATAATAATTGGCTTCTAACATTTTATAATAACGAGATAAAAAAATAAAAATGGAATTATTAAACGTTGAAAAATATTAAAATTGAGAAATATTTTGTTCTATTCAATTTTTGAAAAAAATAAACGCTGATTTATTTATCATCTAAAATTCAAAAGTTTAATGTAATCAAGTAAAAGTTTTTGAATTTCTTGTTTACAAAATACCTTCAAATTAATAACTAATTAATTGTTTATTAACTAATTAACAAGACCGCTCACAAATTTTAAATTTCAATAAAACCGCTCTACTTGAAACGTAAAATATTCTAAATTTGTTTCATAAGCGGCTATTCCGGCTTTTCGTTTTACAATGCTAATTTGTTGTTCGGCTGAGTCAATTCCCTCTAAATCAGGCAAAAGTACGCCCCTTCTGTACAAACCATCGGAAATAATTAATCCGTGCGTTTTGGGATTGTGATTAGACAAATCGGTTTGTTTTTTTGGTTTTGTAAGCACATCTACCGAAATATCAATGGTTTGCAGTTCAGCCAAAGTAAGCGGCTCGAAGCGTGTATCGCGCGTAGCAGCCGCCACAGCATTGTGCACAATTTCAGAAAATAAATGCTCGTAAACCGGTTCTAAGGTGCCAATGCAACCTCTCAAATAGCCATTTTTAGCTACATGTAAAGTTACAAAACAAGCTTTTTGAACTAAAAGCGCATCGGGAATAACTTGCTCAAACAAAGCATCTGTATTTCTATAATTTAAAAAATGTTGTATGCTTTCAAAAGCTATTTTTGTATAAATACTTTTTGATTTATCTAAATTTTTCATAAAAAAAGGTTTAAAAAAACCCGCCCCAATGGCAGTCGGGAACGGGTTTAATTTGCAATACTAATTAATCTAACACTGTAAAGATAAATAAAAAAAATTAAACTATCAATTTTTTTAATAGAAAATAAGAAAAAAACTTTATAAAAAAAAATCTTTTTTCAAAACAATCTTTTATTAATAATTAATATTCAGAACTTTATAAAAAAAGATTTTATTTTTATAAACAAAAAAACTTTTTTTAAAAAAAGAAAAAATAGTTGGAGTATAAAAAGCAAAGTTGGGTTTAAATAAACAAAAACAAAATGTCTTAAGTTTATTATTATCAGAATATTAAATAGAATAAAATGGGTCAAAAATGAATAAAAATGAGTTTTTGAAAAAAAACAAAAATTGAATTTGTAAAAAAAATAAATCAATCGGTGTACATTTATTGTAAAAAATAAATGATTTATAATTATTTTTTTATATTTTTGTATTGAATTTTATTTGAAATTTTTATAAAAAAAATTTCATATCCAAATTAAAAAAATAAAACTTTTGAAAATTATGGAAAACAAAAAATATAAAATTTTATTGGTGGACGATGAGGTTGATATACTTGAATTTATAGGCTACAACCTTAAACGCAAAGGCTTTACGGTTTACACCGCGCAAGACGGAAGAACCGCCATAGAATTGGCTAAAAAAGTTCGCCCACACCTAATTTTGCTCGATGTTATGATGCCTGAAATGGACGGAATTGAAACTTGCGAAGAAATGAAAAATATACCCGGATTATCGGATACCATTATAGCTTTTTTAACGGCACGAAGCGAAGATTATTCACAAATAGCTGGTTTTGAAGCCGGTGCAGATGATTACATTACCAAGCCCATCAAACCCAAATTGCTCATAAGTCGTGTTTCGGCTTTGCTAAAACGTTATCAAAAAACGGCTAAAATTGAAACCGAAGAAGATTCAGATGTTTTAAAAGTTGGCAACATATTGATAGACAAAGAGAAACACGTAGTTGTAGTAGAAGGAGAAAAATTAATCCTTCCGCGAAAAGAATTTAACCTTTTGCTGCTTTTGGTTTCAAAACCCGAAAAAGTTTTTGTGCGCGAAGACATTTACAAAACCGTTTGGGGAAACGACGTGATTGTTGGCGACAGAACCATCGATGTTCACATCAGAAAATTGCGCGAAAAGATTGGAGAATCGCACATTAAAACCATTAAAGGTGTCGGTTATAAATTTGTCATTTAATTTTTTTACATAAAAAAAAAGAAAAAAAACAACTTTACCAGCAAAAAAATGGATAAACAAGACGTGATAGCTTTTATTAGCTTATTAGATACTGAAAAAACGGTTACTATTGACCTCTCAAACAAAGACATTGATAAATTGCCGCCCGAAATAGGCAATTTTACCAATTTAAAATATTTGAATTTGAGCTACAATAATTTAACCACTCTGCCCGATGAAATTTGCAAATTGACCAATTTGCAAACTTTGCTTTTACTAAGAAACGAACTGATAGAATTACCGGAAGACTTTTCAAATTTACGCAAACTTGAACTGCTCGACATCAGTTACAATCAAATAAGCAAATTACCGGCAAACTTTGATAAACTCAATCAATTGAGTTCTTTTGACGCTTCCTACAATATGCTTAAAATTTTACCAATGCAATTTGTACGTTTAAGCAATTTAAAAGAACTTCATTTAGAGCAAAACCCTTTTGAATATCCGCCTTACAATGTTATCAAACGCGGACTTTATGCCACCATGTACTTCTTAACCGAAGAAAAAAAGCGGCAAAGTGCAGCGCGGGTAAGTTTCCAAATTTTAAACATGCCCGAAAGCATTCAACCCATTTTTGAACAATATATTGAGGCATTTAACGATGTACTTTCTACTTACGAAGTAAATTTCAATTTCGATATGCACTATGCCAATCCGGTGATGGAGCATAAAATTGAAATTTCGGACAAAACCACCGACTTTTTACACGATTTTGTGGTTTTTATCAAAGAAAATATTGATACCCTGAAAAGTGCAAACTCTAAAAAACCCGAACTCAGCTTATTTGAAAGTCATGTGCGCGATTTGAAAAAACAAATCAGCATTTTCAACACCAGTTTGGACAAAAAAATGCACGAAATGAAAGCTATTAAAACAAAAATGGAGTATTTAACCAAAATGATAGAAGAATAAAAAAATCTAATTTATCATAAAAAAATATTAATTTCAAATTCAAAATTTATAATTTTTAACTTATAATTTATAACGAAAAAAAATGTACAGTTCGATGACAGGGTTTGGGAAAACCCAAATCTTTTATGAAAATAAAGTCATTCATTTAGAAATAAAATCGCTCAATAGCAAGCAGTTAGACATTTTTATAAAAATGCCGAATGTTTACAAAGAGAAAGATATTGCTATACGAAACATCATTACGAAAAAACTCGAACGTGGAAAAATTGATTTGGTAATTAATGTAGAAAATTCTTCCGGCATTTTGAACAACCGAATCAATCCCGAAATACTTAAAAATTATTTTTTTGAACTTAAAAATTTAAAGGTAAAATTAGAAATAAATATTACGGACGATTCGATTTTTCAAGCTGTCATGCGTTTACCCGAACTTACTCAATCCGATGCCGAGCAAATATCTGACACAGAATGGATTGCACTATTTGAAGGCGTTGAGCAAGCTTGCGAAAATTTAATCGAATTTAGAAAACAAGAAGGTGCAGCATTGTCGGAAGATATTATTCAACGCATTGAACTGATTAAAAGCAAGATAAAAGATATTGAAGTTTTTGAACTGCAACGCATTGAAACGATAAAAAATCGGATTTCGCGAAATTTAAACGAATTTTTTGATACCGATAAATTAGATAACAACCGTTTTGAGCAAGAATTGATTTTTTATTTAGAACGTTTAGACATAACCGAAGAAAAAATTCGCCTTTCCAATCATTGCGATTATTTTCTCGAAATATCTAAAAATGATTTAGTTGTGGGAAAAAAATTGAGTTTTGTGGTTCAAGAAATGGGACGCGAAATCAACACGCTGGGTTCAAAAGCTAATCACAGCGAAATGCAAAAAATAGTTGTGGAAATGAAAGACGAATTGGAAAAAATAAAAGAGCAAATTATGAATATTTTATAATTTTTATGGTAATTTAATGATTCTTTTGCAAGTATTTTAAAAAAAACTTTTGTAAAAAAAAAAATGATTTTTCAATTTTATAAAATAAAAAAAAGCTTTCGATTTTTATCGAAAGCTTTATTTTTGTGGGTCCACACGGGCTTGAACCATGGACTCCCTGATTATGAGTCAGGTGCTCTAACCAACTGAGCTATGGACCCGTCAAAACTTTTTTGTTTTGCGGTGCAAAGATACAAACAATTTTATTATTAACAAAATTTTTATGCAAAATTTTTCAAAAATTTCTAATATAATTTTCGACATTGGCGAAGTGTTGCTCAATATCAATAAGTTAAAAGCTTTTGAGGAGCTTAAAAAACTTCCAATCAAAATCCACGATTTGGAATACATGCTTTTAAATGAAAGTGGCGAATATTTCAAATACGAACAAGGCAGTATCAATTCGCAAGAATTTATTGAAGGTTTTCAAAAAAAAGCTATTTATCCTCTTAGTAATGAAGAGTTTAAAAAAGCTTGGTGCGCTATGCTCGAAGATTTTCCAAGTGAGAGAATTGAATATTTAATCAAATTGAGTAAGAAATTTAATACTTACATTTTGAGTAATACCAATGAGCTTCATATTCAGGATTTTAACCAAAAGTTAAAGCAAAATTTTAATATCAATCACTTCGAGGAAATCGTTGTAAAAGCCTATTATTCAAACGAAATAAAATTAAGAAAGCCAAATCCAAAAATTTATGAATACGTTTTAGCCGATGCAAATTTAATTCCCGAAGAAACCCTTTTTATTGATGATAGAGAAGAAAATTTAGAAGCCGCACAAATATTTGGAATTCAGACACTTCTGTTTAAAAAAGGCATGACATTTCATAAAATTTTTTACTCGGTAGTTTAGAGTATAAAGAATTAATGCTTAAAGATTTAACTAAGTTTTGAGCATTATTTTTTTAAAGAGTAATAAATTCGGATAAATCGGAATGTAAAATGTAATGAAGTTCAGAAGAATCGTCATCGGGAGTTTCGACAAATACAAAACCAAAAATTAAGTATTTTTGATGTTCCACTTTGCGCAAATGCAAAATTTTATTAAAGTGTTGGTTCAATTTATCAAAGTTAAAGCTCTTAATTTTAACAGGTTCTATTCCCGTGCTATTATCCAAAACAATTAAACTGAAATTAGAATGTTCTTTATTTTTAAAAATCTCATTCCAATTGGGTTCGATTTGATTTTGATAAGCTAAATAAGAATTAAAACCAAAAGCAAACCAAGTTAAATCGGCTGTTGTACACCAACCTCCAAAGCGCATCGGATTTATTTCTATCGGAATTATTTTTCCGGTATTGTCAATTCTAACTTCTACATGCGCCGGATAATTCTGTAAATGAGCAAGTTCACCAATTTGTTGCAAAAATTGGGAAAATGGAATTAAATTTTCTCCAATTATTTTTTTTGAAGTTGTATAAATTCTATCGTTTACATGTGTACCTGTTGAAAAAAGATGATGCATAATGCTTAAAATCACAATTTTACCTACTGAATTAAAGTAACAATCTATTGCAAATTCCTCACCTTCAATATTTTGCTCAATAATAAAAACAGACGTATCTAAAACAATTTGTGGATAAACATTTTTCTGAATTTCAATTTCTAACTGAATTTCTGATAAAACGTCTTTCCAAACATCTTGATTTTCAACTTTATGAACTCCTAAACTAAAAAATCCCACAGCGGGTTTTATTACAAATGGAAATTTCAAATGATTAACGTCAATTTTTAATAAATCGCTAAAATGAAAAGATTCATAAAAAAAATCTGGAAAAAAAGGTTTTATTAAATTTCTAAATGCCGATTTATTTTTGAAAATACGATTAATTTCCGGTAATTTTGTAAAGCTTAAATTTTTTTCAATCCATTCCAAAGCATTTTCCGAATTGGTATAAATGGGCGCATTTTCAAATTCTTTAAAAATCTGTATGGCTTCTTGACTGCTTATGAAATTAATTCTTTTGCCTTTTAATTGATTTTCAGCAAATTCATTGCAAATAACCTGAATTTGAAATGTTTCTAAAGTTTGTTTTAAAAATTCGGAAACATAGGGTTTTTCTAAAATTATCATTTGAAGTATTTTTTATATAAATGAACTTAATTAATTTATTTACAATCTCTTTCATCTAATCCATATTTTTCTTCTTCTACATTGCCTTTGGGTTCAATGTGAATACGAATATCGTAAACATTTTCAATATTTGAATAAATACTATCTTCCACTTTTCGTGAAATCTGATGTGCTTCGTAAACTGAAATAGTACCATCTACTTCTAAATCAAGGCTTATCACATACATTTCGCCTACCCTACGTATGCGCACTCTGTGCGGATTGTAAGCTTCTTTACACTCTTTTATGGCTTCAAATAATTGTGTATAAACCTCATTATTAGATATTCCGTCCATCAGTTCGGTGTTGGTTTCTTTAAAAATTTCAAAACCCGTTTTTAAAATAAAAAAACTAACTACCAGAGCGGTAATAGAATCGAGAATAGGAATTTTTAAAATATATGTAAAAAATAAACCAGCTAAAACTGAAAAAGAAATCAGTACATCATTTTGCATATTTTTACCATTGGCACGAAGCATTAAACTGTTGAGTTTTTTTGCTTTTCGGAGTAAATACCAACTCATCAAATATTTTCCAAAAATAGATAAAATCGTAACATACACAGCAATAGGTGCTGGCATTTGATTTGTTTGATGAAGTAAAACTTGTTTAATCGAAGAAATAGCCAGTTGAAAACCGGCAAAAAGAATAATAAATGATAAAACTTTTGCTGCTATCGTATCAGCTCGTAAATAACCGTAAGAGAACTTTTTGTTGGGCTGTTTGGAAATAATACGCGCAGTAAAAAGGGTAATGAGCGAAGTAATAATGTCGGTAAAAGTATCAATACCATCGCCAAGAACAGCTAAACTTCCGGAAATAATTCCGACTGTTATTTTAAGTAAAGCTAAAATAGCATTACCACTTACAGCAATCCATGAGGCAGTTACAATTTGTTGCGTTTTATTCATCAAAAAAAATAAATAAGTAAAAAATAATTAATTTTTTGTTTGTAAAGAATTAAAATACGAAAAAATAATACTTTTGAGCGAATCAACTTTTACTGCATTAGTAAATTCAGTTGTATGAGTTTTAATAAATAAAAAATCGGTTTCGCCTAAATAATATGAAATTATTTGATAATGAGATAATTTATTATGAGAATCGGGTAAAAATTTATTAAAATTACTGTTCCAACGATATACAAAAATGGACGAATCATTAATAAGCTGTAAAGATTTTCCATTTTCGCCAAAAATTTCTTGTAAATATTTTACCTTAAAAGTTAATGGTAAAAAATTAATTAATTCCGCTTCATAAGAATAAATCCGATTTTGAAGAGGAAAATTCAAATTACTTCTCTGTAAAATATTTAAAACGGGTTCAATCGTACCGTTAGAAAACTTGTAAAAAAAATAATTAAACCACCAAACACCCGTACCACTTTCAAAATTAAAAGAATAATATACAATCGGTTGCATATCCAAATCTAAAAAAAAATCCAATTCTAAACCATATTTATGAAAAACATTATGCTCTGAAATTAATCTATCTCGTTCAAAGAAAAAAACTTTACTTTCCCATGTTAAATCTTTATTTCCAAGAACGATAGCATAATGTTGTAATGAATCTTTTTTACAAAATGAAAAAAAACGAATTTGTATTTTTCCACTATTTGTAAAGTAAGCATCAATTTTAAAATTAAAAATACGATTGAATTGATTGTAACTAATTTCTTGCTTTTCAACTGCTTGCATTAACAATTTAAAATTATTTTTGCTTATACTTTGGTTATGAACTTTGAAAGAATGAAAAGTTGAATCAGCAATAAATTGTGCTTTTTGTACCAAATTTTCAGATGAAATATTTTTAATACTGTCAAAAAAAAGCTGCATTTTAGTTTCAAATAAAACTTTTTTACTTTTATTTGTTTTTTTAAAATTACAAGAACCAAATAAAAAAAGAATAAGCAGCACAAAGCCTATTTTAACAATTTTCATTGCTCTAAAATTGAATGAAATGACCAAAATAATTATTTTTTTTGAATTATAATTAATTACAAAATTACATTTTTTAGTTAAAAAAAAGTTATTTTTCAATAAAAAAAAATTTATTTTAGTAAAATACGTATATTTGTATTTTAGAAAAAATGACAATGGAGAAACTTTGGAACGAATTAAAAATTCAAATTTCGGATTTTGAATTAAAACCCGAAATAATTTTGAACAATGGTGCAACACAGAAAGAAATTGAGGAGACTGAACTTTTTTTAAATGTTGAATTACCTATTGATTATAAGGACTTTATGAAAATTCATAATGGTCAAAATTCAAGTGAAAGCTGGTTAATTTATAATCACGAATTTTTGTCGCTTGAGCGATTAAAAGACGAGTGGAGTATTTGGAAAAAATTACTCGATAAAAAAGCTTTTGAGCGTAATGGCTTGTCTATCAAATCGAAACCCGATGTTGGGATACAAGATTTTTGGTGGACGCCTGAGTGGATTCCAATAACTTATGAAGGGGCTGGAAATCACTACTGCATAGACTTAGTGCCTGATAAACAAGGAAATAAGGGGCAAATTTTTAAAATGTATCACGATGATAACAGACGTATTTTAATAGCCAATAATTTTACAGAATTTATTGAAAAATACATCTACGAGTTAAAAACAGGTCGATTTAATATTGAATATTAGTTTAATTTTTGGTTAAAATAATTTTATTTATTTCATTTTAAATCAATAAGATAGTTAGCTATGACAAATCTATCTAAAATTTTAATCACAAATAGGGGCGAAATAGCTGTACGAATAATAAAAACAGCTAATGCTCTAAATATAAAGACAGTAGCAGTTTTTTCTCCAGCCGATAGCGAATCGTTGCATGTAAAGTTAGCGACCGAAGCTTACAATTTGGAAAGCAATGAGTTAAGTGAAAGTTATTTGAATATAGAAAAACTGGTTAAAATTGCTTTGAAAACTCAATGCTTGGCGGTACATGCCGGTTATGGTTTTTTGTCTGAAAATCCAAAATTAGTTCGCGCTTGTAAAGAAAATAATTTGGTATTTATTGGACCCGATGCTAAAGTAATGGAGTTAATGGGCAATAAAGTTAAAGCTCGTGAATTTATAAAAAGTATTCAAGTTCCTTTAGTTGAAGGAATTACAGGCTCTATCGAAAATTTACTTCAAGCTTGCGATACTTTAGAATATCCTTTGCTTATTAAAGCGGCGGCAGGCGGAGGCGGTAAAGGAATGCGAATAGTTTGGAAATCAGACGATTTAAAACTTGCTTTAGAAAGTACACAGCGCGAAGCTTTAGCTTATTTTGGCGATAGTGAAGTTTTTATTGAAAAATACATTGAAAATCCACGACATATTGAAGTTCAGATACTTGCAGATAATTTTGGAAATGTTATTCATCTTTTTGAGCGTGAATGTAGCATTCAAAGACGTTACCAAAAAATTATTGAAGAAGCTCCATCGCCTACGCTCAACGCCGAAATGCGCAAAAAAATAACGAATGCAGCCGTGTCTATTGCATTGGCTACCAACTATGTAAATGCTGGAACCATCGAATTTTTAACAAATGCAGTTGGCTCGGAATTTTATTTTTTGGAAATGAATACGCGCATTCAGGTTGAACATCCGGTAACAGAAATGATTACAGGAATTGATATTGTAGAGCAACAAATAAAAATAGCTCAAGGTGAGGCACTTACATTTTCACAGTCGGATATAAAATTGCTTGGACATGCTATTGAATGCAGAATTTATGCCGAAAATACTTTTCAAAATTTCATGCCATCACCCGGAAATATTGAATTTTACTCTGCTCCCCAAAACATTAGAATAGATTCTGCTATTGAAAAACCACAAAGAATTGAGCCTTTTTATGACCCAATGATTAGTAAAATAATTGCTTTCGGTAACAATAGAAAAAATGCTATTAATCAAATGATTAGCTCATTAGAAAAATATGTTGTTTTGGGTTTAGAAACAAATATTAGTTATTTAAACGAATTGCTTTTACTAACCGATTTTATTGAAAACAACATTTCTACTCATTTTTGCACAAAGCATAATGAATTGATTTTAAATAATATAAAATTAAAAAAACAAAAAATCGATAAATCTATTCCTGTATTAATGTTTCATCTTTTTCAAACGGAAACAAATAAAAAACATCTTTGGCAAAAAGTACAATTTTATGAAAATAGAGAAAAGACATATAAAATTGAAGATGATTTTATTACTTTATTTTTTGAAAATAAAAATAGTTTTTCGGTAAAAGAAAAAAAATATCATTTCGAAAACCTTACTATTTATTCCAATCAAATCAATGTTCAAGTAAATAATGAATATTTGAAAGCTCAAATTTTTAATACTTATGAAGACCATTTAATTCATTTTCAAAATCAATTTTTTAAAGTTTTAAGCGATAAGAAATTTTATGAAAATTCGATTTTTGAAAATCAAAGTATCCGAAAACAAGCTGATAAAAACATTAAATCGCATATACCGGGAAAAGTAATTAAGATTTATGTTCAAGAAAATCAAGAAATTAAAGAAGGAGAATCTTTAATTATTATAGAATCGATGAAAATGGAGAATACAATAAAAGCTTTAAGTAATGGTAAAGTTAAACAGATTTTAGTTTCTGAAAATCAAAATGTTGATAAAAATAAAATTCTTTTAGAAATTGAATAATTGGAAAACTAAAATATAAAAATATATCAATGTTATTTTTTGATTTTATAAAAAAATATTTTACAGAACTTGTATTTTCGGCTGACGATTTTAAAACCGGCGAATTAAATTTGTCTTCTTTTATTAGTACTTTACAAAAAATTTTGAGCCAATATACTCAAAAAGAAGTAATTATAAATGAAAATCGAATTGAATTTACTCCTTCTAATCCACTTTTTTTCTATCCATACAAAGCTCAAGCTGAATTGGAACTGAACGAAGATTTAAAAATTTCAATATCAATTCGTTTTATTGAAACATTTAAAGTACTGATAATCTTGATTATATTTGTTGCTTTTTTTTCACATTACAACACGCACGATTTTTTAGTTACTTCCATTTCCTTTAGCTTTTTTTTTATACTTTTCAATTCTTGGCTTTTAATCCAGCACACCAAACAATTAATCGTTAAAGCATTTAACTTATTGATAGACAAGCAACAAATCGAATTATCGCGACAGCAAAAAGAATGGCTTCAAAATCCAGATAAATGTCCGGCATGTGGCTATGATACAAGCATTTACGACAAAGATTGTCCCGATTGCGGATTAAAATTGAGGAATAAAGTTCCGCCAAAGCCCTTCGATATTAGTGGCAATTATATTTCTGTTAAATATCATTTCAAATCAAATAAATAATATTTTTTTATAAATTGAATGCAAAATATTTCTATTTTATAAAATTCAGTTCGTTTTGTAATGAAATCTAATAAAACAAAATTAAAATGATACCAGAAAAAGTTTACAAGTATTTAGAAAATCTAAATATTGTGTATAAAGTTTATGAACATTTACCGATTTTTACGGTAGAAGAAGGAAATATTTATTGGGCAAACATAGATGCTACGCATTGTAAAAATCTTTTTTTTAGAGATAAAAAAGGAAAACAACATTATTTGGTTGTGTTACGTAGCGACAAAGATTTGGATATTAAAGAATTAAATAAATTTCTACCCGGAGAAAACGAACGCTTGAGTTTTGGGTCGCCGGAAAGGTTGATGAAATATTTGCAACTCACTCCGGGTTCTGTTTCGCCTTTTGGATTAATCAACGATATTGAAAATCATGTCATTCTATTTATAGATTCGGACTTAAAAAATACCGAAAAACTTAGTTTTCACCCAAACATTAACACGCGGAGTGTAGTTATTTCACATTTCGATTTTCAAAAATACCTTAAAAATATTGGTAATAAATACGAATACATCAAAATAGACAGTAATTTACAATAATAAAATAATAAAAAATCTGGTAATTCAACAATCTCTTCATTAAAATTATATTCAATTTTTTTTTTAGTAAAATAAACTAAATTTTGTAATATTAATTTATAAGATTATAGCATTACCAGATTATTTTTCAAAACACTTTTGTGATGTTTAAATACCAAATTATTTTACATTGCAAGCATCACCCATGCAATTAGGCTTTTCTTGAGGTTCTTTAATCAACTTTAAGCGCAAAGCCAAATAGTAAAACTTACAACCGATGCAAATTCCCATTGCCATTTCAAGAAAAAGAAGAATTAAACAAATTAAGCAAAGCATGCAAACCGGCTCAAAATAAGACACATCGTGTAGCAAATAAAAAGATAAAATAAAAATGGTTACCGATAATAACAAACCTAAACTCCATGCGAATTTTTTTTGAATGGCACCTATCCAGAGTCGCGATTGTTTTCGTACAAACAAATACGAGATTAGCATTGTTGGCGAAAAACGGGGATTTATAAAAATTCCGATTATGAAATTTATCATCAAAAAGCCGGAAATGTAAGTTACAACTATGTATCGTTGCAAAATAAACGCATTGATAAAAGCTATAATTCCCAGCAAAAACATTACCCCTGCGCTACCGCGCAATTGTCTTTCATCTAAGACTTTATACCCTCTATCTTCTTTATAATCTCCAAATTGAATTACTGACATACTTTTTTAATTTTAAGAATTAGAATTGTTTTAATACATTGTTTTGCAATAATACTAAAAAAGTTTAAATCAATTTCTTAAAAAGAGCTAAATTTTAAAAAAATATTTTTGATAAAATCATAACACATTGGATTTCAAAAATTTTAATAAAGGTAATTAAACAATTTATTCATTTAATTATTTTTGCAAATGAATTATTATTTTTACTAAAAAAGATTAAAACAAATTGTTAAAATAACACAATATAATTTATTGAATATCTGAATTTTAAAACTATAAAACTTTTTTAATTAGAGCATATAATTCCTCAGGCTGAATGGGTTTAAATATGTAGCCGTCAAATTGATGTTTTAAAATTTTCTCTTTTTCGGTTTCTATGTCAAAAGCAGTAAGGGCAATGATTGGAATATGAGGCATAAAGGCTTTTATAATAGAAGAAGCAGCATAACCATCGATAACCGGTAAACGTAAATCCATTAATATCAAGTGAATATCCTTATTTTCACGACAAACTTCGATGGCTTCCTGCCCATTTGTTGCGAAAAGTAAGGTGTCTATTTTATTTTCCAGTAAATTTTGTAACAGTTTGGTACTGTTGTAATCATCTTCTACTATAAGTATTTTGGTTTTTATTAAGCTTCGTTCTTCGGTATTTTCTTCATGCCAAAAAATTGGTATTTTTACGTAAATATTTGTTCCTTTCATGGGTTCTGATTCTAAATAAAAATTGCCTTTTAACAATTCAGTATAACCTTTTACCAACGAAAGACCTATCCCGCTGCCTCCAAAACTTCTGTTTAATCCAAGCTCAGCTTGTCTAAATGGCTGAAGTATAACTTCTTGTATTTCTTTTGAAATGCCTATTCCAGTATCGAAAATATTTATTTCCAACATTTTATTTTGTACGATAATTTCGAGTACAATACTTCCGGTATTGGTAAATTTTATGGCATTTTCTACTAAGTGCTTAAGTATTTTTGAAAGTTTATTTTCATCAGATACAATTGAAATATTTTCAATGTTGGGAATAATGTGGGTAACAAAACTAAGTTTTTTATCTTGAGCAATTGATTGCTTAATAGTTACAATATTTTCTATGGTTTTTATCAAATTAAAAACACTCATTTTAACAATCGATTGTTTGGATTGTATTTCCGAAATTTCGATGACATCCGTAATGATTTCAATGAGTTTATTGCCGTTTTTATGAATGGTTTCGGTGTATTTAAGCAATTTTGGGTCATTGGGTATTAGGCGCGAAATAATTTGCGAAAAGCCTATTATTGCGTTCAATGGTGTTCGGATTTCATGCGAAATATTGTTTAAAAAGGCACTTTTCAATTTATCGCTTTCTTCGGCTTTTTCCTTTGCGCGAATTAAATCTTGCTGAATGCTCCAAAAATCAGTCAAGTCGTGAATATTAGCCCAAACTCCGTGTATTTCACCTGTTTTATTAGTTATTGGAACTAAAAAATATTTTACATAAGACGTTTTGTTCCAAATACTTGTATAAACCGTTTCTTCAGAAATAATTTGGTTTTGATTTATACAATTTTGCAAATTTTGCGAAAATCCGATATTTTTTAATGGTGAAAATGTAAATAAATTGATTTTACTCGATACATCAAGCGAGGGAGAACCAAGAATTTCGAGTGCTACCGGATTAGCTTCGCTTACAAAACCGCTTGGCTTTATAAAAAGTAAACCCGAAAGACTTGTTTCAAACATGGTGCGTAACTTTCGTTCATTTTGCTGAGCCTTTTCTTTGGCAAGTTTCAATTCATTTTCCATTAATATATGTTCCGAAATATCAGCTTTTACAGCTACAAAATGTTTAATTTCTCCGTAAAAATCAAAAATTGGCGAAATAATAGCCTTTTCCCAAAACAATTCACCGCTTTTCTTTTTATTTTGCATTATTCCTTCCCAAGTATTTCCCGATTTTATTGTTTGCCAAAGGGTTTGATAAAATTCTTGTGTGTGCATTTTTGAATTTAAAATACTTGTTTTTTTTCCTAAAAAATCCTCCTTTTTAAAACCAGTTATTTTGGTAAAAAACGGATTGGCATACTCTAAATTTCCTTGTAAATCGGTTATTTGAATCGATACTCCGGCTACTTCAACTGCACTGGAAAGTTTTCGTATCAATTCGTCCTTTGCAATTCGCGTTGTAATATCGCGTAGCGAACCTAAAACAAACTCTTTTTTCCCTATAGTAATCAGATTTCCAATGAGTTCCGAATGAAAAATCGTTTTGTCTTTACGCTGCAAAAGCACTGGCATCGGCTTTCCGCGCATTTGAATTTTGCTCATGTCAAAAATTCCTTCGGATTGATTGGGTGCTTTTAACTGAAAAACAGTCATTTGGAGCAATTCGTCCTCGCTGTAGCCGGTCATGGTGCAAAATGCCTGATTTACATATAAATACCTGCCTTCCAAATCCGAAAGTGCAATTCCTTCAGAGGTTTGATTGCTGATTGCTTTAAAGCGCTCTTCTTGGTCTTGTGTTTTTTGTTTTTCGCGCAATAATTCTTCTTGAACCCATTTTTTTTCCGTTATATCGTTTAAAATGGTATAAAATAAGAACCCTTTTTCCGAAGGAACCGCAAAATAATGAGCTTCCACAAAACGAATTGAACCATCAATGGTATTTATTTTTTTTTCTTGTATGCTATTTTCATACAAAATTTTTCCGGTATTTAAAATAGTCTGAATTTCACTTTTTATTTTCTGATAATATTCTGAAGTTTTACTCGACAAAGACGCAGTTTGAAATAAATAGTCCCAAATGTATTTCCCCAACAAATCTTGTTCGGGAAAACCAGTTATTTCTGTAAATTTTTGATTGATAGCCGTTATAATTCCATTTTCATTTACGATGCGTATCCCATTGGTGCTGTTTTTAAAAATATTATTAAAATGAGTTTGGTCTTCAAATATTTTTGTAAATTTTTCGGTATTTTCTTTTTTATATGTTATGCTTCCGCAAAAATAATTTTTGCCGAAACAATTTTTCCCGAAAGGTTGAACTTTTAATTTCCATAAAATAAAATTTCCACTTTTGCTTTTAATTGAAAATTCCAACTCGTAATCGCCTGATAATGAATACATTTTGGTATCAAAAAAATCTTTAACTTTTTGAATCTCATTTTCAGAAATGAAAGTTAAAAAAGTAGGTAAAAAAATTCCTTTTTCATCAAAATCAAGGTCTAAAATAGAAAATAAATGAGGTGAAAGATGCAAAAAATGTGTTTGAATGTCGTATTGCCAAAAAGCTACTTCATTTAACTCCCAAAGTATTTCTATTTGATTGTTTATCAAATGGTTTCTATTTTGGAGAACTCGAATTTGAGATTCCAACTCACCAATAGAATCGATTAACTCTTGTTGCGACTTATTTTCTAATGTCATCATGTTTAACAATCTTTCGCCTAAAAAATATGAAAATAATTTCTCTTTAGCTTGTAGTAATTTGCTTATTTTGGGTAAAAAAATGCTTAAAACATGCTTTTTTTTTACAAAAAGAGCATTTTTTTACAAAAAAAACATTGTTTTTACACTTTTATTATGTGTGTAGTTTTAAAACGAATAAATACAAATTTAGCAATAAAAATGAAATTATCCTATTTTTTTATTGTTTTTTTTTGCTGAACGAACTATTTTATAAATTAGAAAAAAAATTCCTACTATAAAATGGAGTATAACAATGGCAGCAATTAATATTAAAAGCTCTTTATCAGTCATTTGCAAGAAAAAAAATTATATTCAAAAAAAAAATGAGTTACAAAAATAACATTTTTTTTAAATTTTTACTTAATAATTTGTTTACTTTTTAATTTGTTTGTTTAGAATTTGAAAAATTCCAAACTTTTTATTTTCATTTTTATGTATCAAAAAAAATTGTAATTTTGCAACTTCAAAAAAAAGAAAACTTGTTGCAAATAATATTGTAAAGGGTTAAATTTTTTACTTTAAATTTCATTTACTAAATTGATTTTCAATTTGTTATATATTTTTTTTAAATATAGAAAATTTAACAATTTTAGTATCAATAACTTAACATAAAAATTCGTTCATTTTTCATTTTTTCAAAAAACTTGAAAAATGAACGAATTATTTTATAAAACATTAAAAATGATTTCAATAGATAGTTTAGCCGTAGAATTTGGAGGTGTTACGCTTTTCAAAGACATTTCATTTGCCATCAACGAAAAAGACCGAATCGCTTTAATGGGAAAAAACGGAGCCGGAAAATCTACGCTTTTAAAAATTATTGCCGGCGCACAAAAGCCCACTGCCGGACGAATTACCGCACCCAAAGAAGCTGTAATTGCTTATCTACCACAGCATTTGATGACAGATAATTCGCGCACGGTTTTTGAAGAAGCGGCACAAGCTTTTAGTGAAATGATTTCGATGAAAAATGAACTCGAGGAGCTAAATGAGCAATTAACCATTAGAACGGATTACGAATCGCCTGAATATTACCAAATTATAGAACGTGTTTCCGCTTTAAGCGAAAAAATTTATAGCACAGAAGAAGTCAATTACGATGAACTCATTGAAAAAACGCTGCTGGGTTTGGGGTTCTTACGTACTGATTTTCAGCGACCTACATCTGAATTTAGCGGTGGCTGGCGAATGAGAATAGAATTGGCTAAAATTCTTTTGCAACAGCCCGATTTAATTCTACTCGACGAACCAACCAATCATCTCGACATCGAATCGATTCAATGGTTAGAAAGTTTCTTGGTAAAAAATTCAAAAGCCGTTATCATCATTTCGCACGACCGCGCTTTTGTGGACAACATCACAACTCGCACCATTGAAGTTACCATGGGACGAATTTACGATTACAAAGTAAATTATTCGCACTACCTCGAACTGCGCAAAGAACGCCGCGAAAAACAGCAAAAAGCCTACGAAGAGCAACAAAAAATGATAGCCGAAACCCAAGATTTTATTGAGCGTTTCAAGGGAACATATTCAAAAACCCTTCAAGTGCAGTCGCGCGTGCGTATGCTCGAAAAATTAGAAATTGTAGAGGTTGATGAGATAGACAATTCGCGTTTACGCTTAAAATTTCCTCCCGCGCCGCGTTCAGGTACGTATCCGGTTATTGCCGAAAATATTGAAAAATATTATGAAAATTTTCTGGTATTTTCTGATGCGTCATTTTCCATTCAAAGAGGTGAAAAAGTGGCTTTTGTTGGAAAAAACGGCGAGGGTAAATCCACTATGGTTAAGGCAATTATGAACGAAATAGAATTCGAGGGCAGATTGCAACTGGGGCATAACACCATGATAGGCTATTTTGCACAAAACGAAGCCTCCCTTCTCGATGAAGAACTAACTGTTTTTCAGACTATTGACGACATTGCCAAAGGTGAAATTCGTACAAAAATTAAAGACATTTTAGGCGCATTTATGTTTGGCGGAGACGACTGGGACAAAAAAGTGCGTGTTCTCTCCGGTGGCGAGCGTACTCGCTTGGCAATGATTAAGTTACTTCTCGAACCGGTAAATCTTCTTATACTCGATGAGCCGACTAATCATCTCGATATGAGAACCAAAGACATTTTAAAACAAGCTTTGCTCGATTTCGATGGCACCATTATAGTCATTTCGCACGACCGAGATTTCTTAGAAGGTTTGGTTACAAAAGTGTATGAATTTGGAAATAAGCGTGTTAAAGAACATTTAGAAGGAATAACAGAATTTTTGCAACGTAAAAAAATGGAAACGCTCCGTCAATTAGAAGCCAAATAAACTTTTTTTCAATTCAAAAACAAGAATATAAATCACTGATTTTCAATCACTTGCAATTCAATGATTTATACAGCAAACAAATTGTAATTTATTTTTGGCATTTATAATCAATTAATTACCAAAAAATAAATTTCAAAAAAATTACTCAAAAGAAAGAAAAGAAATGTAATCCACCACTTCTTCCGATTTATGCACCATGCCGGAATGACCGCGTGCAAGTAGTTCTATTTGAGGCTTTTCTGAAATTAATTGTGCGTATTCGAGTAAGCACATAATGGGCGCATAGCCGCAAACCGAAATGCGATGGCTGTGAATAATTTTTTCAATTTCCGAAATCTGATTTTTCAAAATGGTATCAACAACCTTTTGGTCTTTACGAAAACCTTGTTCAACACTCTCAAAATGAGAAAAATCGCTCGATGCAATCAACAAAATACGCTTTTTTAATTTTTCATTGGCAGTAAAAATGGCTTGCGCCAAAATTTTTGCATTTTCATAAGTTTGCTCACCAATGGTAATTGGCACTATTTCAAATGAATACGGTAAATAATACTGCAAAAAAGGAAGCATGACTTCGCCCGAATGTTCGTATTGATGGGCAGCTTTATTTTTTGGAAAATCCAATAAATTATTAAAATCGCTATCCACCGAAACCACTCCCAATGGGCTTTCCCAATGCGTATGCTCCTCAAGCGAAATCCAATCTCCAATCCCCGTATGATTGGGATTGATTATGAAAACGGTATCAAAAATTTGCTTCGACAAAGCTAAAATTTTAAAAAAATGAACCGCTTGAAAACCCGAATAAATATAACCCGCATGTGGCACGATACCGCCAATAAGTTTTTTTGCCGAAAAACTTTTTTTTATTCGGCTTTGCTCTTGATGTTCTACCTTTTTAAAAATTTCAATCACTTTTTCTTTATCAGACGGATAAAATCGTCCGGCTACGGCTGCTTTGCGTATATTTTTGCCTTCTATTAACATCGAATCCACTTTTTTTTTACAAACTTACTTTTTTTACAAAGATAATATTTTTTTTACAAAAAAAATTAAAATATGAAATATCTAAAATCTGTACGTTTTTCACAAACAAACTGATAATCAACGCATCAATTATTTTAAAAAATGCTTAAAAATAAAACACGAATAAACTGTTTATTTACAAATTTATACAATGACTTACAGATTTTAGAAAATATATAAACAAATTAACAATTAATTTTAAATGTATTTTGCAAAAAAAGATTTACTTTTGCAAAAAAAAACG
>DYNA01000207.1 GCA_020721325.1 Paludibacter propionicigenes | reverse complement strand
AATTAAATACAAATAAAATACATCGTATTTTTGTCTTAAATTATTGAATTTCAAACAATAAAAAATTATATGAGTTTCTATTTGTTCCTTTTTTTATTCCAAAATTTTTTCTAAAAAAATAAGTAAAATTAAAATAAGTATGATAAAAAAGAAGGTTCGATAAGTAAATGATTTTACGCGCAACACGTAATCCATTTCCAATTGGTTACTAATTTGGTCTAAAAGTTTAAAAGTGGCTTCTTCGGTGTGCATACTTCCGAAAAGTATGGACTGAAATCGAATGCCCGTTTCATCTATAGCATTGATTATCAGCGGGCGCAATAGGTTTTTGAACGCTTTGGCTGTACTATCGAAATTGGGTATTTTATCTGCAAAATTGCCAATAACTATAAATTTGGTATCGTATTTTTGTGCCAATGATGCTGCAAAAGGCAGATAATAATCAATGTATTCTTTTGTAAATGAGTTGTTTTGAATAAGTTTGTAGGTATCGAAAAGAAAAAAACAATAATGGCTGTCTTTTATTATCGGCTCCCAATATTTTATAAAGTCTTGACTTCCATTTATATCCACTCCTTTTTTGATGTGAATAATGCTTTTTTCGTTGGAATACGTTCCGGCATCTAATAAAACAAGTTCGTTGGTTATTTCGTACTCTTTTATCAGTCGTTTTTGACGCAAAAAGGTATGCAAAGTGGTTTTTCCAGACGAATTAGCTCCCAAAACGGCTATTCTTTTTCCTTTTAACAAACGTACTATTTCAATCCACAATCTCATTTTTGCCTTTTTTTTTAAAAAAAAATCTGTCAAGTTTTTGCGATTAAAAAGCATAACTATTCGGATATTTTGAGTTTTTAAAAATAGAGCTGGGCTTTGACGATGGTTTTGTCTTTTTTTGAACCGCGCCATCTTCCTAAGCCTAAGCCAATTGCCCAACCTATCAAGACCGAAATTCGCATGAAATCGTGTGGCAAATCCGTTGTAAAAAAAGACAGAATTAAAGCCAATAAATAACCCGCCAAAGCTCCCAAAAGCAAGCCTACAAAGCCATAAGTAGGCGCGTACAGATTTTTTTTAACCAAATGATGCTTTTTTTTGAGATGTTCTGTAAAAATATCTCTTTTTTTTTCAAATTCTTTGCGTTTAGCCATAGAAGTATTCATGTAAACTTCTAAATTTTGAGACATTTCACTCATTTGGTCTTTAAATTTTTCACAATCGCTGCATGTGTGCGAAAATTGGTCGATGCGTTGAGCTATGGTTATAAAACTGCCCAAATTGTAGAAACGCACGTCTTTGGCTTTTATTTTGTTAAGCGACTGGTCTTCAATTTGTTGCTTCGTTGTTTCAAACCAGTTGTTCGTTTTCTCGTTCATTTTATTTTTCTAAAAAAAATATTTAAAAATTTGATAAATGTATTTGAAATAAAACACACATAATCAATTAGTTACTACAAAACAAGCGAAAAATGTTTTCCAAAATTTGAGTTAAAAATAATGGGAAAGTTTTTCTTTAAAAATTTGAATATCAATGGGTTTTGTAATGTAATCGTCAAAAGCATTGCTGTATTTTTCAATTTCGTGTTCCATAGCATACGCCGACTGCGCTATAATGGGCAGCTTGGGGCGAATTTGTTTAATGATTTGCGCGGCTTTGTATCCGTCCATAAATGGCATTTTTATATCCATCAAAATCAGATAAATATCGTCTAATTCTTTGCATTTTTCAATGGTTTCTAAACCATTTTTAGTACGAATAATTTCAATATCGTAACTTTTCAACAGCTCTTCAATGTACAAAAAATTAAAATCTTCGTCTTCGGCTACTAACACCGTGCGCTGTTTTTTTTCGTTTTTTGGGGTCATAAGTAAAGTATTGTTTTGATTTAAAACAGTATAAGGAACACTAAAATAAAATGTAGAACCCGCTCCAAAATTGGATTCCAGCCAAATGTTTCCGCCCAACATTTGCACAAAACCTTTGGCAATGGAAAGCCCCAAGCCGGTGCCACCGTATTTTTTAATTAATGAAAGGTCGGCTTGTCTAAAATGTTCAAAAATAGTTTGAAATTGCTCTTTTTCTATCCCAATTCCGCTATCTTTAACATAAAAAATAAGTTGATTTGTTTCTTTTTTGAGATGATACCCCATTTCTATGGAGCCTTTGGCTGTAAATTTGAAAGCATTTGATACCAAACTATGCACAATTTGCGTAAGTTTAGAACTATCGGTTAGAATATGGGCTTCGGTTTTTTCTAAAGCTAAATAGAGTGTAAATTTAATTTTTTTGTTTGTTTCTTGTTCGTTAAAAGCATAAAAAAGGTCGGTTAAAATCGTGTTTATATTGACCTTAGTCAAGCGCAAACGCTCCTGTTTGGTTTCGAGTGCCGAAACGGTTAGAATGTTGTTTACAATGCTAAGTAACTGTTTGCTACTGGTTTGAATGATTTTTACAAACGAAGTTTTTTTATCGGTTTCCAAATCGGGTTCGCTCAAAAAATTACTAAATCCAATGATTGCATTCATGGGCGTTCTAATTTCGTGCGACAAATTATTTAAAAAAGCCGTTTTTAATTTGTCGCTTTCCACCGCACGTTCTTTGGCTTTAATCAATTCGTTTTCATTTTTTTTGCGATAAGTAATATCGTGAAAAAGCCCTATCGAAATGTCTTTTTCATAAAAAGCTGAAATTTCAACCGATTTAAATTCGCCGTTTTTACAAAAAATAGTATATTCTTTGCCAAAAATGGGTTCGTGCATTATTTTTGCATTTTCTACCAAAATTTCCCATTCTTTTACCACTTCTTTGCGGTATTTTTCGTTGGGATAAGCTTTTAAAAACCAGTCAGTTATTGTAGGAATATCAGATAAAGTGTAACCAAAAGATTCTACAAATTGCTTGTTTAAAAACACAAAACGATTTTGAGAATTGGAAAGAATAACCGGAAGTGGCGAAAATTCAATCGATTTGCGGAAAATATTTTCACTCTCATTGAGTTTTGCCAAAGTTAAAAATTCGTTTTCTCGAAAATGAATTAATATTCGCATGACGGCAAAACCCGCCGAAAGTATTGTAAACAAAGCCAATACAATGTGTTCATACAAAAGCATGTTTTCCGGTTTGAGCAAAGTTTTAACCAAACCCACAAACGAAAGCCAAATGCCTATGAAAACCAATAAAGTATAGAAAAAAATACGGTGATTGCCTCTGGATTGTGCCAAAATAGGCAATCCAAAAAGCCCATTTATAAAAGGTAATTTGGCTAAAACCAAACTTATAATAGTCGCTGAAAAAAAATTGATACTATCTTTGTAAAAAAAGCCAAAAAGCACTTCTTTGTCTATTTTTATCATCGAATTGGTTAGCCCAAAAAGGGGATTGAATTTTAAAATCCAATTAAATACAAAACGATAATAAATCATCAACAAAAAAACCGAAACAAACAGCATAAAAAACACTCTAACTGTTTGATATTTATATCTTTTTATCAAAAAAGGGCTGTTTGCCGCACCCATTAAAACATATATTAAAGTATAAACCAAAAAAGTAGAAATATTCGGAAAGCCATTGTTTTGCCAAAGCAAAAAAGGAAACCATGCGCCACCCGAAAGTGCTGAAATTAAGCCATATTTCCAACCCAAAACAATTGAAACCAAAATTGGAAAAACGATAGACCACGGCAAATCAATATGAATATTTTCCCACAACAGCTCAATACCCAAAGGCGCGAAACCCAAAGCCAAAGCTCCCGATAAAATAGAGATAAATATGTATCGTCGATTAAATTCCATTGTTTTTTTGTTTTACACAAAAATTTTTTTATTTACAAAATTACAATTTTCATTCATTAAAAACAAATTTTAATAAAAAGGATTGTAAAATTCAAAAAAAATCCTACTTTTGCAATGATTTAACTGTTTTTACAAAAAAATAAATTTTCATTACAATTGTAAAATTTTCTATGCCTAAAATCCGTAAATCATCGTATCAATAGCTTAATAAACAGATTATTAGCAATTAAATTGAAAGCATTTTACAAACAATTGATAAGATGACTCTCTGTTCGTTTATAGATTGACTTGCGGATTAAAGCAACAATTTAAAGTATATTTTTTTCACTTCAAAAACCAACAATTTTTTTATGTTAAGTATCATTTATTTAATCGGGGGTTTGGTAGTTATTATATTAAGTGCCAATGGTTTAGTTTCAGGAGCGTCATCGCTTGCCAAACGATTTAAAATTCCCGATTTAGTTATCGGACTCACCATAGTAGCCATTGGAACATCGGCACCCGAATTGGCTATCAGCATCATTTCGGCTATCAATGGAAATACCGATATAGCCGTTGGAAACATTTTAGGAAGCAACATTGGAAACATTTTGCTCATATTAGGTGCAGCCGCTTTGATACACCCACTTACGGTTCAAAAAAATACACAGTACAAAGAAATTCCGTTGGCTGTACTTGCCGTTGCGTTAATCGGCATCATGGGCAACGACGTGTTTTTTGACAACGCACCCAAAAACATGCTCACACGCATTGACGGATTAATACTTTTGTGCTTTTTTATTATATTTATGTATTACACTTTTCAAATAACAACCAAAGATGATGTTTCCGACCAAACCATTAAGCAGCAACCACTTTGGAAGTCGGAATTATTAATTGTTTTGGGTGTTGCCGGATTGTATTTTGGCGGAAAATATTTTGTAGAAGGTGCCATAGTTATTGCTCGCATTTTAGGCATGAGCGATGCCGTAATAGGCTTAACCATTGTAGCCATAGGAACTTCCTTGCCCGAATTAGCTACTTCCATAGTGGCAGCTTTTCAAAAGAAATCAGACATTGCAATAGGTAATGTGGTGGGTTCAAACATTATCAACGTTTTTCTAATTTTAGGTATAACCGCCACTATCAGACCTTTGCCATTGCACCCTTTGGCAAATTTAGACATAGGAGTAGCCATAGCGGCGGCTTTGCTTTTGTTTTTAACAACTTTTGTAATTGGCAAGCGCGAAATCAAACGAATTGAAGGTGCTTTTTTTATTGCATTTTATGTTGCTTATCTGGTGTTTATTATAGCTTTTGTTTAACATAAATCACTAAATAACAATTAGATAACACAGTTTTCATTTTCATAAAATACAAACAAATTACAATTTTTTTTTTCAAAGACAGAAATTTGTTTTGTTGTCCTTTTTTTGAAAAATTTTGATAAAAAAATCATTCCTTTTTATTCATCTTTATTGAATTTTAAAAATCTTTTTAAAAAAAAATCTTTTTTTATACACAATAAATCATTAAAAATAAATAATTTACATTTTTTTTTATTTTTTTTTGAAAAAAAATTGAAAAAAAATTTTGTCAATTGCTAAAAAAAACTTTAAATTTGCACCACAAAACGCGAGAATAGCTCAGTTGGTAGAGCACGACCTTGCCAAGGTCGGGGTCGCGGGTCCGAGTCCCGTTTCTCGCTCATAAATATTAAACTTTGTCTTTTTTTTAAGGCAAAGTTTTTTTGTTTTTAGTGATAACGCTTATTTTGGTAAAAACTCTAATTTCAAAACTGCTTTTACAAAAAAATAGGATTTACCGCAAGGGTATGTTATATTTTTCTATAATTTGCTCAATTTGAATTTTATCGAAATGAATTTGGTTTTGAAGTTGCAAAAGATTTTCAAATTTTTTCTCATTTCTAATTTTTTCTATTAGAAAAAGCGTAATTTGCTTATTATAAATATTTTCATTAAAATTAAAAATATTAACCTCTATCGCGATTTCATTTTTTTGACTTACCGTAGGCTTGTAACCAATGTTTACCATACCAAATAATATTCTGTTATCGAGTTTTATTTCAGTTGCATACACGCCAAAATCGGGTATTAATTTATAACGCTCTTCTACCAAAATGTTTGCCGTAGGAAAACCAATTGTTCTACCAATTTGTTTACCGGCTATAACCTTTCCGGTAATCATGTAATTGTAACTTAAATACTTACCAGCCAAAGGAATATCACCTTGCATTAAAGCAGAACGAATCTTAGTAGAACTGACGTTGATTTGGTTATGCGAAAAAGCTTCAATTTGTTCCAAAAAAAAGTGATGTTTGAGGGCTTGTTGGGCAATGCAATTGACACTTCCCTTGCGTTTGTAACCGAAATGGTGGTCGTATCCAATTATCAATCCTTTTATTTTGAGCTGTTTAACTAAAATCTCTTCAATAAAAAAAGAAGCTTCGTATTTAGAAAAATCTTTGGTAAAAGGCATAATAATCAAATTGTCAATTCCGGTTTGTTTTAATAATTCGGTACGTTCTTCAATGGTATTGAGGAGTTTAAGGTCGTTGCTTGTCGGCGAAAGAACCATTTTAGGGTGGGGCCAAAAAGTAAGCACACTGGCTTGTGATTGATGTTCGCTGGCTCGTAACTTCAAGTGTGCCAATAATTTGCGATGTCCTAAATGTACTCCATCAAAAGTGCCGATGGTTACAAAGGTATTTGGCTGATTAAATTCTTGTATTTGCTTAAATATTTTCACCTTTTTATTTTTGTAAAAAATATTTTTTTTGCAAAAATAATTTTTTTTTAGTAATGCTACATAAAAAAGAATAAAGAACTGCTAATTTTGCAGAAATGCTAAAAAAAAATCATTTCATTTGTTCTTTTTTTAAACCTAAAAATTTGTAATTTATAATATCAATTTGTTAGTAAACAAAGTGTTGGTAATTATATCGAAGCCATTTTGTGTTTTATTTGAAACGATGACTCTTTGTTTGTTAGCCAAAGACTTGTGTATTAAAGGTTTT
>DYNA01000048.1 GCA_020721325.1 Paludibacter propionicigenes | reverse complement strand
AAAAATAAAAATAGTTATATTTGGATAAAAAAACGAAAAAAAAGGGAGAATTATTATAATTTTAAAGGAGAGAATTTTTTTTTTGAAAAAAAATTTTAATAAAAAAAGAAGAAACTTTAAAAAAAAATAAGTATAAATTTAAAAAAGCAGTAAGTCTATAAGCCGGATTCTGTAACTTAATTTTCATTAAATTCTCTATCATTTATCTGGGCGCAAAATTGCTCATGCGCTCTATCGTTCTACCCCTCAATAAAGGTCGAGCCAACCTTAAATATTGATATACACGAACTTTCAACACATAAGTCGCACGGCTGCCGCAATCACTTGCAGCACCGGTAGGCTCTTACCCTACCTTTTCACCCTTGCCGTAGCCCGAAAGCTAAGGCGGTCATTTTCTGTTGCGTAGCTATTCCTTTGCAAGAATCTTCCCGTTAAGAAGTATGTTGCTCTGCGTTGCCCGGACTTTCCTCTTTTGCAAAAAACAAAAGCGATAGAGCAACTTACTGCGGTGCAAAAATACGAAATTTTAAAGGATAAAATAAAAAAATTAAGAATCTTTTTATTAAAATAAAATCTTTTTTTGTAAATTAAAAATTTAATAGTATATTTAACATTTGAAAATAAGAGTATTTCATAGAATTAATAGATTGAAATAAAGTATATTAACAGTTTTTTTAGAGTAAATATTTTGAATGCCCTAAAGACATTTTGCAAAATATTCTCATTATTTCACTTTGCAAAATTCATAAAAACAGATTTATGGAAAAAACAAATGAATTGGCTTTAAACTTTTTTCAAGATATCCAACAAGGTACACTTGAATATTGCTTTCGTGGTATTTTTACTAAAAGCATAACCGAAAATATTTTATCATTAGCCGAAACCAACCTTGAAAAAGAAAATAGCAAATCGGCTGTCAAGCGAAGAGTTTATTTTATTATGGTTGAGGGACTTCAAAATGTAACTCGGCATCAGGAAATAAAAGAAGCTGATGAGCAAAATAGGGGCTTTTTTTTAATTCAATTGCGTGGCGGAAACTATTTTGTAACAACCGGCAACACAATAGAAAACGATAAAATAGGGGATTTGCAACAAAAATTGGAAATGGTAAATAGCCTCGACCAAAGTTCTTTAAAAAAGTATTACCGCGAAATACTTGAAAATGGAGAACTTTCAACGAAAGGCGGTGCAGGCTTAGGGCTTATTGAAATGAGCAGAAAATCAGGCAATAAGCTTCATTATAGTTTTAAAAAAATAGACGAAAAGATTTCGTATTTTTATTTTCATACGCAAATTCCGGCAGAATCGAATGCAGAAATGCCTCAATTGGCTCCAACCATAGAAGAGGGTTCTTTGGATAAAATAATAAATTTTCATGAGTTATTAAACCAAGAAAATATAATTTTATCATTTAAAGGTATTTTTGACCAAGAGAATTTACTCAATATACTGAAAATGATAGAGGAGCAAATGAAATCGACTCCTCAATCGATAAAAATTTTCAATATCATTTTGGAGCAATTGCAAAATACAGTAAAGCATGGCGATGTTTTAAATAACGAGAAAACAGGGAAACCCGGAATTTTTTTTATAAGTAAAAATGAAAAATCTTTTGCCATTACTACTGGAAATTACATTTTATCAAAAAATTATGAGGCACTAAAAAATAAAATCGATTATGTAAATCTACTCGAAAATGAAGAATTAAATGACATTTACGACAAAGTTTTGCTCGATATTGATTCGGTAAGTGCAAAAAAAACAGGTTTAGGATTAATAGACATGCGTATAAAAAGTGAAAACAAATTGCTCGCAAGTTTCTATAATTTAAGCCCAGAACATTATTTTTATACAATAACCATTAGAATAAATAAAAGTGTGGAAAAAATAAAATCTCTTTACATCAAATCCAGTGAGGATACTCCGGAAGTTATTTTAGATGCCGAAAATGGAATTTTTTCAATTTCAAAACGTTCGTATCCCGAAAATGCGATAGAATTTTATGACACAATAATAGAATGGATAAAAAGATATAGCAAACATCCAAACAAAGAAACCATTTTTGTTTTCGATTTCGAGTATTTCAATACTGCTTCGTCAAAACAAATAATGAAATTGATACTGGAGATTGAAAAAATTTCAACCAAAAGCAACATCACAATTAGTTGGAAATACAAAGACATAGATGAGGATATGCTTTCGCTTGGCTTACGCTTCCAACGTTTAGTAGATTTGAATTTTGAATTTAATGAAGTAAAAACGATTTAAAATCATTTAGGTGTTGTTTTTAAAATTTTTGAAATAAAAACAACATCTAAATTGTTATAAATTTTTATAAAATAAATTCCATCATTCAAATTTTCAAGATAAAGAGTTGTTTTTTTATCAAAAATTTCACCCGAAATAATTTTTAATCCGGTTATAGAAAAAATATCGTATTTTATATTTTCATCAGCCGTTTGTTCAATCGTTAATTCATGTTCAAAAGGACTTGGAAATATTTTGATATGCAAACTATCTTCGATAATTTCTGCATTACAAAAAACAAAACTTGCTGAATCTTGAAAATTTTCGGCTATAAAAACCGTTTTTAAATTTTCATTAAAAATTTCAACCTGCCCATTACCATAATTGCAACAAAGTCCATCGCCTGCTCTATCGTATAAAACAAAGGTTGAACAGCTATCTTCAATACATAAATCATAAGAATAATTGCTGTTATCTAAGAGTTCATCGTCGAAAAATAGAACTTTGCCCTTCGAATCATAAATTTTCCAACTGGTTTCATATCCATAATTATCTGTTTTCAGAGATAATCGAAAAAAATTAGCTTTTTTAACTTCTAAATTGAATGAAAGTGTATCATTAACGTACCAAACGTCACTCGTACCATTGGGATTTGAGGTTTCAAACAGCAATTTATGGTTTCCATTTTCTAAAACAATAGGGTTCATCACTATTTTTTGACTTTCAAAAGGCAACATTGTACCAACCCAAGTCATCAAATCTTTCAATTCGCTATCAACATTCAATTTTATAATCACCGAATTTAAAGTTTGTGAACTAAAATTTCGAATTATAATTTCAGGTATAAATTCTTTTTCACTACAAATAAATTTATTGGTATTTAATACTTCTACAATTCCAGCATTATTAGCTTCTGTTGGCGTATAAGGTTCATAAGCAGCCCATTGATTAATGTCCAAATTATCAGGGTTTAACCAATGTTTTAATTGTCTATTTGCTTGTGGAAAATAATCCCAAGCCGCAGAAAATTTTGAGAAATAATCGGGCGAGTTTACTGCCGAACAGGAAGCTGTTCCGCCGGTTAAAGTCCCTATGATTTGATTATTGTTATTGAGCAAAGGTGCGCCAGAAGAGCCTGTTTCGGTAGTTCCGATGTCCCAACTTTCTATTTTCCAATGTGTTAGTGCAATATACCCACTATACGAATCGGAAAGTATCGATTTATTAGAAATAGATATTTTTTTAACATCTCCAATGGGGTGATGTATGCTAACACCTTTATTTTGAGGCAAATCACTGGTTGACCAGCCTAAAAAATAAGGCATGTATTCATGCGGAACAGGAGTAGAAAGTTTAAGGAGAGCAAAATCAATTTGATTGTCATTTTCTGGAGTTGCCAGCAAATTTGCGCCTGCTAAAGTTTGAAAATATTCAACAGAATTTTCACCGCATTTTTTATTTTCATAATTGAAATAAAAAATAGTGTTGTTAGCCATGCTTTCAGTTGAAATGCAATGATTGGCAGTTAAAAAATAAGGAGTTGCGTCATTTTTGGTATTATTAATTAATGCTCCGGTACATAAAAATTCATTATCTATATACATTTTAGCTACCGCTCTTTTCTCTGTGTACCAAGGTGTTGCAGTTTCACAAGCTACATCTACATTGCATAAACCTGAATTTAGGGCTTGTTCCAAATCAACAAAACCATAACCTATTGATTTAATATACAAAGAGTTAATCGCATCGGTATGAATCAATTCGGAATATTCGATGATTAACGAATCATTTTGAATTGGAAAAATGGGTAAAATGCCTGAAGTTGAATTATTTAGATGTGTAAAAGCACCTAAAATAGTTTTTTTATCGGGTGTAAATACAAATAATTTAGCACCTTCGGGCAAATTAAAATTGGCAAGAGTCAAATTCAAAGATAAAGCATTATGGCTATAAATTCCTATTTTCCAGATATTTATGCTATCCAAGCTTTTGTAAAAATTTTTTTTGTTTTTAATAGCAATATCTGTTTCAATTTTTTTTGCAAATTGCAATTTTTTTGAATTATTCGATTTTAAATCGTTTAAGTTAGGAGCTTGTATTTCAATAAAATACGTCTCAATATTTTTATTTTCTAAAATTAAATAGGGTATCCCTTTTTCAGAAATTTGGGATTCCGCAATTTCAGAAAACAAAAATAAATTAAGTATTATTATAGTTATAATTCTCATATATTTCTATATTTTAAAAATTAATCTTATAAAATTTTAATTAAAATAAAAAAAATCAATTTGATTATTTTTTTGTACAAAAAATGAATTGCAAATTAGAATAAAAAAATAGCAAAGTTATACAATTTTTTAATTATCGTTTTTACTTCATTTTAAAACTGAATACTTTAAAAAAAGTGCAAAATTTAGATTATATAAACAAATGTATTAAAATTAATAAACAATAAAAATATGAATATACAAAAATACCAAAAAAAAAATAAATTACCTAAAATATAATTTTATAAATAAAAAAAAATAAAAAAAGATGTTTTTAAATCAAAGAATATCAAATGTTTAGAAAAAAACTTTATAAAAATGAAAAAAAACTTTAAATATACTATATTTTTATAATTATTTTTTTCTAATTTTAAAACTTTAAATTTACGAAAAAAATTAAGGGTTTAATTCAAATAAATTTGCAATATGAAAAATATAATTCTAACATTATCAGTATTTAGTTATTTTATTTTCTCCAGTTTTACAAGCTTTGCTGCTAATAATTTTTTGGTAGATGTTACGGAATATATCCCCGAAGATGTAATGGAAGAAGCTGTAAATAATAGAGTTCCGATAATTATCATCGCATCGCTGTCGGTTCTTTTAATTTTGTTCATTTTATTGTGGTTAAATGCTCGTGAACGTGCATCGAAGCGCAAAACAGAGGCAGCCCAAGCCACACAAAAATTAACCGAACAAACAAAAAAATATGAAACTCTCAAAGAAGAAGTACTTCGTTTGCGCACCGAAAACAGCGATTTGAATGTGCTTTTAGAAAAAGAGAAAACGAAAACGGAGAACTTAAATGACCAAATTCAAAAATTTGAAACCACTACTACTCAGCTCAATGCAAAAGTAGAAGAACTTCAAAAAACCATTAAACCAGCCCTTTCAGATGCTGCACGGCAAGAAATTGATAACTTGGAAATTAAGGCTGCAAAATTGCAAAACATTGCAAAACTTAAAGAACAAAATGCAATTACCGAAGCCGAAGCTAAAGAAATGAAAGACAAGCTTTTAAAAGAAATAGTATAAATTCATTACCTTAAATCTTCAAGTCATTATATCAATTTGTTAATAACCAGATTGATACGATAAATCTCGAATAATTAAAAATAAATTTACGGTCTGAAAGCTTTATAAAAAATATTAAAAAAAACATAAATATTTGAAAATTAAATATTTATGTTTTTTTTATATTTGTGAAAATTTAATTAAACTTATTTCTTTAATGAAAATTATTCCGCTCTTTTTCCGTCTTTAAATTTAATAATGAAAGCGTCTTTATAGCTTTTTTTAACCACTTCCAGTTCTTTTTGAGCCTCTTTGAGAGTAAGAAATTCGCCGATTGTGTATTTGTAAATTCCCGATTGTTGGTAAAAACTAACGTTTTTTAGATTTTTAAAGTCTGCTGTATTCAAATCCAATTTTTTAGGAGAAGTTTTGAACTGAATTTTGTAAACTATCTGATTTTCAGTAACTTTTTTATCCGAGATATTTTCAATTTTGGTATTTTTATTGTCAGAGTTTTGAATTTTTTTTGTTTCTGTTTTTTTAATAGAATGGTCGTTCTTTTTATCGGAATTTTCAAGGGTAAAATTTCCGGTACTTTTGGCTTCAAGTTCCGTTTTATAATCTTGAAAAGCTCTAAAAATAGCATCGGCTATTATGTTTTGTCCTTGCTCGGTATTGAGCCATTTTTCTTCGGTTTCATTGCTAATGAAGCCGGTTTCAATCAAAACACCGGGCATATTAATGTTATATAAAACAATCAATCCGGCTTGAAAAACTCCTAAATCTTTACGATGTGCATTGCGAAAGTTTTTTTGTACTTTCGAAGCCATTGAAATGCTTTGGTTCATATTTGTATTTTGCCGAAGTTGTAAAATAATATTATTTTCTGGTGTGTCGGTATTAAAACCTTTATATTTAGATGTATTGGTTTCAATCGAAATGACAGAATTTTCGCGTTTAGCTACAGCCATATTTTTATCGGCTGATTTTAAACCCATTACATAAGTTGAAGTTCCTGTAGGCGCATTCGTGGGCGAAGCGTTTACGTGTACGGAAATAAAAAAATCGGCATTGTTCCGATTTGCAATTTCTGCACGTTCTATAAGCTCTATAAATGTGTCATTATCACGGGTATAAATTAAATTAATGTCGGGAAAAGCCTGCGAAATTTTACGTCCTATTTTAAGAACTATTTTTAAAACTATATTTTTTTCATAACTAATTTTTCCAACTGCTCCGGGGTCTTTTCCACCGTGTCCGGCATCTAACACTATGGTATTGAGCTTAAAATCGGTTTGTGAAAATCCATTGTTTATTTGTATAAAAAATAAAAAAAAGATAATTTCAAAAATAAAAAAAATAGTATTTATAGATTTTTTGTTCATTTTTTGATTTTCCATATTCTTTTTTCAAAAAAAAAATTAAATAATTTTTGCAAACATTTAAAATAACTCTAATTATCAACAGATTAACTTTTATTAACAAACATTTTAATTTTGTAAAAATATATAATTTTATCTAATTTTGCGTTTTAAAAAAGTTAATTTATGTAATGTTCATAATTTTTTTATAAAAAATCAATTCAAATATTGATATTTCTAAAAAAAAGAAACGCAATTGAATGTATAAAATTATAAAATTATATCTTTTCAGAGTTTTTTTTATGGCTCTTTTTTTGAGCTTTTTCAACCCTGCTATTAAAGCGCAAGTTGTTGATAGTTTGAATATTATAAAAATAAAAGACAGTTTGAATATTGAAAGAAAAAGAGATAGTTTGCATCTCGAAAATCGTGAAATTTTATCGGATACACTCAAAACCAAAAAGCAAAATTCGCCCAACGCCATTACAGAAACGGTTAATTATGAAGCCGTTGATTCGATTGTTTTTTCGTTTAAAGACAATTTAATTTTCATGTACAAAAATTCAAAAGTAACTTATGGCGATATTGTACTCGAAGCGGGTCAATCGTCAATAAATTTAGATAAAAACATTATAAAAGCAACCTATTTGAGCGATACTTTGGCTAAAAAAGAGGGCAAACCAATGTTTACTCAGGGCGAAGAAAAATTTTCGGCTGATACAATAACTTATAATTTTAAAACAAAAAAGGGCTTAATAAAAGGTATTTTCACCGAGCAAGAAGGAGGTTATTTGCAAGCGGAAGTTACTAAAAAACAGCCAGATAACACCATTCACATTTTGCACGGACAATATACCACTTGCGATTTGGAACACCCGCATTACTCTTTTAAAATGACCAAAGCCAAAGTTACTGATGACAAAATTATTTCGGGACCGGTTTACTTTACGGTGGCAGATATTCCAACGCCTTTGGCTTTGCCATTCGGATATTTTCCTAAGCAACGCAAACAACATTCGGGAATTTTAATGCCAACCTACGGAGAAGAGCAAACACGCGGTTTTTTTCTTCGCAACGGTGGTTACTATATTAACTTAAACGATTACTGGGACTTAGCTATTGTTGGCGATATTTATTCCAATGGCAGTTGGGGGGGGCGAACAAAGTCGCAATACAAAAAACGCTATAAGTTTTCCGGTAATTTCGACATCAATTATTCAAACAACAAAGAAGGTGAAAAAGGCATCGATTACAGCGAAAGTAAAGCTTACTGGATTAATTGGTCGCATCGACAAGATATGAAAGCCAATCCAACAGCCTCATTTTCAGCGTCAGTAAATTTTGGTTCGCAGTCGTACAACAATTACAACGCCCAAAATATGAACGATTATTTATCGAGCAGTTTCAAATCGAGCATTTCATACAGCAAACGTTGGGCAGATAGCCCTTTTAGCTTAAATACAAGCATTTCGCACTCGCAAAACATCAAAACCAAAGAAGCTTCGTTGGTTTTACCCGATGTTTCGTTTAGTATGAACCAGATTTTTCCTTTTGAGCGCAAAAAAAGTGACGGAAAACAACGTTGGTACGAAAAAATTTCATTTTCCTACAACGCCAGTGCCAGAGCCAGCTCAAATACGCCCGATTCGTTGATGTTTACAAAAGATATGCCTATTCAAGCCGGTTTTAAACACTCCGCTCCCATTGGTGCATCTTATAAATTTCTAAAATTTTTCACTTTTAGCCCGCGTGTTGATTATGAAGGTGTTCTTTACCCTTATTATGTTGATTTACAAAGAGTTTCATATACAGATACACTCGGCGAATTGCATTACAAAACCCTAACCGACACCACTTACAATATAAAATACGGACATAGTTTTGGAACTTCCGTTTCCATTGGATTTTCTTCTCCCGTGTACGGAATGTATTTATCAAAGAATAAAACATCTAAATTTCAAGCACTTAGGCATGTAATAACACCTTCAGCCTCTTTTTCATACACACCCGATATGAGTTTTGTTACGGAACGCTATTACAAAACCTATACCGATGAAGATGAGAATGTTAATGAATATTCCATTTTTCAAGCCGGTATTTATAACACGCCCAACAGCCGCCGTGAATCGGGAAGTATCAATTTAAGTTTGAATAATAAACTGGAAATGAAGATGTTAAATGCAAAAGATACGGCTCAAAACACAAAAAAAGTAAGTATCATCGACCGATTTGACTTAAATACTTCGTATAATATTTTTGCCGATTCAATGAATTGGTCGCCCATAGGTTTGTCGGTTGGCACAAAACTTTTCAATCAAATTCAACTCACCGGTTCTTCACGTTTTGACTTGTATGCAGTCGATTCTTTGGGCAGACAATACAATAAATTTCTATTTCAAACCGACTCAAAAAAATGGGTTCAATTCAAATCTTTCAATTTAAGTACAGGCTATAGCTTTGATTCAAAGACTTTTAGCAAAGATAAAAACAAACAAAACAATTCCGAAGACAACGAACGAAAAGGCGGCTATTTTGGCGAAGTTTATTATGCCGATTTCAGTGTACCATGGAACTTAAGTTTTAACTATTCGCTAAATATTAATATGGTATTTAATCGTTTTACCCAAAAATACGAACCTCAATTAACTCAATCACTCAACTTTCAGGGCGGTTTTAACTTAACTCCCCTTTGGAAAGTGAGTTTTTCTTCGGGTTACGATTTAAAAAACCGAAAAATAACTTACACAACATTAAATTTAACACGCGATTTACACTGCTGGGAAATGAATTTAAGTGCCATTCCGTTCGGAACTCGCAAAAGTTATTTTTTCCAAATCAATGTCAAATCATCTATTTTACAAGATTTAAAACTTAAAAAAGAAAAAAGCTATTTGGATTATTAAATTTTACCAAAAAACTTTTATAAAATATCAATGACGTGAATCATTAAAAACTAAAATTCAAAAAAACAGAAAAATTTCCGAAATTAGATTTTTTACAACCCAAATAGGTGCAGAAAAACGAACTATTTATTCCATTTCCAAACCATATTGTTGTAAAATCTTTTTCCAATAAATACTTTCCAATTCTCTGATTAATAACGGATTAATTTTTAACAACAAAGGGTGATTTCTTGGAAGTGAAAAGCTATAATACTGATTATTAATATTTTGCTGAATAATTTTAATTTCTCCTTTTAACCCATTTTGTTCAATTGCAAAATTTAAAATAGGTTCATCATAAGCAAAAGCCTCAATTTGTTCATTTTTAAGCATTTCCAAACCTTCTTCAATCGATTTTAACCCTTTTATTTTTATTCCACGTTGCCCAAAAAAGGCTTCCGTACTCGAACCTTCAACAGTAGCCGTTTTTACTTTCGACAAGTCTTGAAGTTTTTCGATGCTCATGTGTATTCTATCCATAGTCAAAGCGGTTGTAATAGAAGCAGTTAAACTCGAAATGATAATAATTGACAAAAAAATCCAAAAAATACCAATTACTCTTCCCAAAGGTGTAATCGGAGTTTTATCGCCATAGCCCACAGTAGCCATTGTAACCGCCGACCACCAGATTCCATCGCCTATTCCGCGAGTTCCGGTAGCAACTGTCGGGTTTTTATTGCGCTCAACAAGCCAAAAAATCAAACCCAAAACAAAAATTACTCCCATTAATGCCAAAATCGCTTTAAAAAAATTTAATGTGAAAATATTGGAAATGAGCAACATAATAAACGATTTTTGCTTACCTTTAACAGCAATGGCTATGCTTGAAGTATAAAAAGGTTGAGTAAAATCAAATTTAACCAAACGCTCTGGAGTAACAGTTAAAGGACTGATACACACATCTATATCGCCATTTTCAACCGCAATCAATAAATTTTTAAGGTCATATTCCACATATTTTGAAGTAACATTTAAGTTTTGAGCAATTGCCTCCCAAAGTTCAACACTAATTCCAATGTAACGTCCGTTTTCATTTTTCATGGTAAAAGGTGGACTCATTTTCAAACCAACCCTTAAAAAATTACCAGAAGATAATATTGAATCATTCTCAATTTTTTTAAAATTATTTTTATTTGTACCTAATTCTTTTTTTTGTAAAAAAATAGAATTTTCAATTTCAACATTTGCTAAAAGGATTTTAGAAGAAAATATTAGCAAAAAAAACAATAATAAAATATTAAAATAAACCAATTTCATAACAAATAATATAATTAAATATAAGTATAAATTTTAGTTTCGATTTTTAAAAATAAAGAAAAAATGTTAAATAAAGTAATTTATTACAAAAGAAATTCAAAAATATCTTATTTTTATTATTTTTGCATAAATATCAAATACAATTTACATTGTCAAAATATCCTATCTTTACTACTTATGTAAACAAAAAAAACTTAAAAAAGTTATTAAATTCAATAAAATAATATAAAATTTTAAGTATTTTTTAATGAAAAAAAATAAAATAACTTACAAAAGTAAAAAATGAACAATTACAGACAACTTTTTGAAACCGAAATAACTTCATTAAAAGAACAAGGCTGCACGTGCAAAGATTGGTCAAAAATAGAAGTTCACAAAGATTTTGAAGTTTCAAAAGTACAAAAAACTTTTTTTTCGGGAAAAATAAAAATCGGTTTTTTTAAAAAAAATATCCTCTTTTTTGGAGGAGTCGAAAAAGAAGCGGGCATTTACGATGCCACTTTGCACAATTGCCAAATTGGAAACAATGTATATATTGGAAATGTTAAAAATTATATAGCCAATTATATTATTGAAGATGATGTAGTTATAGAAAATGTGGACTTAATAGCCGCCGAAGGAGAATGTTTTTTTGGCAATAATATAAAAGTTTCGGTTCTCGACGAAATGGGTGGAAGAAAAGTTCCTATTTTTGATAAACTTTCTGCCCATACTGCCTATATATTAGCACTTTACAGACATCGACCACAATTGATTCAAAATTTAGAAAATTTGATAGCCCAATATAGTTTTTTGGTAAAATCGACAATGGGAATAATTGGTAAAAACAGCCGATTAGTTAATTGCAGAACACTGAAAAACGTAAAAATTGGTGAATTTGCTCTAATCGATGGAATATACAGATTATCAAATGGTTCGGTGAACAGTGTAAAAAGCGACCCCAATTACTTAGGTCCAGGAATAATACTTGAAAATTTTATAATAGCTTCCGGTACAAAAATAAGCGATGGAACTTTACTTTCAAACTGTTTTGTAGGTCAAGGCTGCGTAATGGGAAAAAATTATTCGGCAGAAGAATCTTTATTTTTTGCCAATTACCAAGGTTTTAATGGAGAGGCTTGCTCAATTTTTGCCGGTCCATATACCGTAACTCACCATAAATCAACACTTTTGATAGCCGGCATGTTCTCATTTCTCAATGCCGGAAGTGGCTCAAATCAGAGCAATCACATGTACAAACTGGGTCCCATTCACCAAGGAATTGTGGAGCGCGGCTCAAAAACCACCAGCGATTCGTATATTCTGTGGCCCGCAAAAATTGGAGCTTTTACCTTAGTTATGGGCAGACATTACAAAAACATCGACTCTTCCGATTTACCATTTTCGTATTTGATTGAAAGCAACGACGAAAGCGTAATGGCACCGGGCGTAAACTTGCGCAGCGTAGGCACCATACGCGATGCGCGAAAATGGCCTAAACGCGACAAACGAAAAGATACCGAACTACTTGATTTTATCAATTTCAATCTGCTTTCGCCTTTCACAATTCAAAAAATGCTCAACGGACATAAAATTTTGACCGATTTGCAGAAAACAGCGGGTATTTCATCACAATATTACAGTTTTCAAAGCATGAAAATTACCAATTCTTCATTAATTCGCGGAATAGAATTGTATGAAATAGGAATTATCAAATTTATTGGTAATGCGCTGATTAAAAGGTTAGAAAAGCGAATTTTCAAATCATTAACCGAAGTCAGACAACATTTAAAACCAACAACCAAACTCGGTGCCGGAAAATGGATTGACCTTTCTGGATTGCTTTTGCCGGAAACGGTTTTGGAAAAAATGCTTGTAGATATTGAAAAAAATAAAGTAAACCATTTTTCGCAAATTCAAAATTTTTATAAAAAAGCGCACGAAAAATATTACGAATATGCTTGGACTTGGATAGTTAAAATAATGGAAATCAGATACAATCTCAAAATTTCGGAAATTACAATAGAAGAAATCATTGACTTTGTAAAAAAATGGGAAAAAGCTGTAATCAATTTAGACAAAATGCTTTACAGCGATGCCAAAAAAGAATTTACGCTCATTTCGCAAACCAGTTTTGGAAACGATGGAGATGATGAAATTAAAATCCTTGATTTTGAACAAGTTAGAGGTACTTTTGAAAACAACGAAACCGTTTTAGACATTCAAAAGCACATAGAAAAGAAAACAATTTTAGGACGCGAATTAATTAGCAGAATCGCACATTTATCATAAAAAAATATATTACTTTATGCAAAATATTTTAAAAGAATTAAATACCATTGAAGATTATAAAATATTGGTTAGTAAACTTTTTGATGAGAATAAAAAGTTAAAAACACAATACGACTATATTCCTATTTCTACTTTTACAGTTGAAAAAATAAATGAGCAAATTATTCTCATACAATACAATAAAGCAGCATGTAAGCTTTGCAACCAAGAAAAAGATTTACTTGGGAAAAATATAGATGAAATTTTTATTGAACTCAAAGAAGTAAATAAAAATGTAAAACGGTGTTTTACAGAAAAAAATAGCTTTTCTGAAACCACCTGCAAAAAACAAAACAATAACGAAAAAAGTTATTTTTCGGTAAATTACGTTTTCATACCCGAAAATACGGTAATGCTTCATATTGAAGACATTACAGAGCGAAAAAATAGTCAGGATTTGCTAAAAAATTCGGAAGCAAAATTTAGAGCCATTTTTGATAACAATTTAACTTCTTTTGCTTTTATCGACACAAATGGAAGCATTCAGGCTTTTAATAAAAAAGCCGAAGAAAATATTCATCTTATTTTTAATAAGAATTTAGAGATAGGTATAAATATTTATGACATTTTTAGCAAAAAAAATTCACAAAATTTTATTCATTTATTCAAACAATCGCTGATAGGCGAAGTCGTTTTTGCCGAAAAAGAAATAGAAACCGACTTAGGTGACAAAATTTGGCTGGAACTGAATTTTAGCCCTATTTTCTTTAATAACGAGGTTAGTGGCGTGTTTTTAAACATCTTAGATATTACAAAACACAAAACTGCCGAACAAAAAAACCGCGAAGCCCTTGAAAAAGAAAATGAATTTGGAAAACTTAAAAGTAATTTTATTTCGATTGTTTCGCACGAATTTCGTACTCCTCTTGCGGGTATTTATTCCAATACGCAACTTATTCAAAAATACGCAAATCGTTGGGACAAAGAAAAGAAAAAGCTTGTTTTTCAGCGCATTTACAATGCCATTCAATACTTAAACCAAATGCTCGAAGGCGTTTCCCTTCTGGGTCGCGACTACAGCGGAAAACTTTCATTAAACATACAATCTTATGAATTAGAGCCATTTATACTTCAAATTATTGAAGAGATTCATATTTCGATAGGAAAATCGGCACGTATCAATTTTACTTATTTATGCAGCAACACGTTTATAAAATCCGATAAAATTTTATTACGACATATCCTTAGTAATTTACTTTCCAATGCAGTAAAATATTCTGCTCAAAATCAAATTGTAGAATTTGATGTTCATTGTTTAGAACATAAAATACTGAAAATCAAAATAAAAGACTATGGAATAGGAATTTCGTCAAACGATTTAAAACATATTTTTGAACCTTTTCACAGAGGAGAAAATGCAAAAGAAATTCAAGGAACAGGCTTAGGCATGTCGATTGTAAAACGCTGTGTTAGTTTGCTTAATGGAAATATTAGCATTGAATCAGAAGTATATAAAGGAACAATTATATATTTAGAGATTCCATTTGAAATATAGTACTATTTTTTTATAACAAAATAATTTATTCATAAAAAAATGGAAAAATTACAAAAAGGAGACACAATAGGTATTTTAACTCCGGCAAGTGCATTCAATCCAAATCGCTTAACCGAAGCTATTAGCAATTTTGAACAATTTGGTTTAAAGGTTAAAATTGCTCCCAACACATTGAAGCACAATGGCTTTTTGGCAGGAAGCGATTCCGAACGTTTGGAAGATTTGCACACTCTTTTTGCTGACAAAGAAGTAAAAGGAATATTCTGTGTACGAGGAGGTTACGGTGCATCACGTTTATTGCCCAATATTGATTTTAAATTGATTTCTGAAAATAAAAAGATATTTGCAGGCTATTCAGATATTACGGCTCTTTTAACCGCATTTTGGAAAAAAGCCAGTTTAAAAGGATTTCACGCGCCTATGGGCTTAGCTAATTTTACCGATTTTGTGATAGATAGTTACCAAAAAACTTTTTTTGAAAATGGACACGATATTATTTATGCCGAGCAGCCTAAAATATTACATAACGGAAAAGCACGTGGAAAACTTCTCGGAGGCAATTTAGCTGTTTTTGTAACTCTTTTAGGCTCAGAATATTGGATTGATACCAAAGATAAAATTTTGTTTTTTGAAGATATAGACGAAGAACCTTATCGAATTGACCGCTTTTTAACACAATTGCTCATTGGCGGGCATTTACAACAAGCCGCAGGCATTATCTTGGGGCAATTTACAAATTGTGAAACAAAAAACGAATCTGACCAAAGTTTTCCGGTTCAAAAAGTAATTCAAGAAAGACTTTCAAATCTCCAAATTCCAATCATTCAAGGATTTCCGTTTGGACATGTGGATAAAAACATGATTCTTCCTTTTGGTGCAGAAGTTGAAATCGATTCGAGCAATGCTTCTTTGCGATTTTTAGATTCCAATTTTTAAAAACTTTTAAATTTTTATAAACTTATTTTAATCTCATAATTTTTTATAAAATGAATATTATAGAACAATTAAATTGGCGATATGCCACTAAAGTTTTTGATAAAACGAAAAAAATATCAAACGAAGACTTTGCAGAACTATTAGAATCTTTCAGATTGACAGCCAGTTCGTTAGGTTTTCAGCATTATGAGCTTTTAGTTATCGAAAATCCCGAAATTCGTCAAGCTTTACTGCCTTTTACATGGAATCAAAAACAAACCACAGACGCTTCACATTATTTGGTATTTTGTTGTAAAAACAGATTAACTGAAAATGACATTGATAATCATGTAAAATACATTAGTTTGGTGCGCAATCAACCCATTGAAAAAGTTTTACCTTATGGCGAAAGAATCCGAAATTTTTTAAAAGGAATGACCGAAAAAGATGTTTTTGAATGGTTAAGTAATCAGGTTTTTATTGCTTTGGGAAATTTAATGACAGTTTGTGCAATAAAAAATATTGACACTTGTGCCATTGGTGGTTTTGAGCCTGAAAAATACATTAATGTTTTGGTTTTAAAAGAGTTAGAACTTACGCCCGTAGTTTGTTTAGCGGTAGGTTACAGGTCGGCAGAAGATACTTATCAGCATGTAAATAAGGTTCGTAAGCCTATGGAAAAAATGATGCGCATTGTTTAAATCCTTTTTTTACTTTTGAAAATAAATAATAATTTTAATTTTTTTCAATAGTTCGTTAATTTTTTGTAATGAATTAAATAACAGAACTTTGCCAAAGTTTACGTATTTTGATTATTATGCAGATAATTAACTATTTAGCAATTTACAAACTGCAACTTTGGCAAAGTTTAACGAAGTATTATTTTTTGTAAAAAGACAGTTTATTTTTATTACAAAAAAACAAAAAACAAGCATAACCAAAAATCCATAAGTCATCGAATCAAATAGTTAAAAATCAGCTTATTGATAATTAATTTGCACGTATTTTTCAAGCAAATAAATCCATGCCTATCAGCAAATTAGCGATGAACTTCTGGATTTCTGGTATCAATTAAAAAAAATTCTTACTTTACCAATCAATTAATTTTATAAATTTATATGATATTTCGATTTAGTGTTATTTTTTTATTCCTATTATTGAATTTTTCGTGCAGCGAAAATGATAATAAAATAGTAGAAATTGATTTTTCCGATACCCTTTCTACGCAAAGCCCTAATTACAAGGAACCGGCAAAAAAAATATATGTTGCAATCGCATCAATAACCTCACCAAAAGAGACTTACACATATTATAGCAGTTTATTGAAATACATTTCGGCAAAGTTAAATCGCCCCATAGTAATCAAACAAAAAAAAACTTACGCAGAAGTAAATGAGATGTTAGAAAACTCTGAAGTAGATTTTGCATTTATCTGTTCTGGTGCTTATGTGACTGAATATCAGCGTGGTAAAATAAAGAATTTGGTTGTTCCGGTGGTTGAAAACAAAAAAACATATCAGGCTTATATTATTGCCAATAAATTCTTGAATATCAACAGTTTCAACGATTTTAAAGGGCGTAGTTTTGCATTCTCAGACCCATTATCGACCACCGGACGATATTTTATTTTGAAAAAACTAATTGAAAACAAGTAAAATGAAAAAAAGTTTTTTGCTAAAACGGTTTACACTTATGGGCATGATGTTTCCATTCAAATGGTTAATCGCGGAATAATTGAAGGCGCATCGGTACATGGTTTAATTTTTGATTATATTTTAAAAGAACATCCCGATAGGGTTGAAAATATTAAAATAATAGAAAAATCGGAAAACTATGGAATACCGCCCGTTGTAGTGCCAGCTTCGATGAAAGAAAAGTGTTTTAAACGTTTTCAAACTATTTTTTTAGATTTGCACACCACTTTTGAAGGAAAAAAAATACTGGAAAAATTACATATTGAGCGTTTTGAAGTGGCGAGCGATACGCTCTACAAAAGCGTTTCGGAACTAAAACAACTCATTGATAATGAAGAAAATAAAAACCAAAATATTTATTAAACTTCCTCTTTTCTGGAAATTTGCAATTATGTCCACCATCATTGTAATTATTTTTGGTGCTATAAATATTTATATGCTTTGGAATTCGGTTTATAAATCGTTTGAAAAAGAAATTGACAAAAGATGTAAGGTTTTAGCACGAATTGTTGCCGAAAAATCACTGAATCCATTGGTTTATGAAGATTATTTGAGTATTTATAAAATTTTAGAAGAAATTCAAAGTAGCGACCCAAGTATTTCATACATTTTTGTATTAAACGCTCAAAACAAAGTTGTAGCTCAAACTTACAATTTAACCATTCCGAAAGGTTTAATTCATGTAAATTCTTTAAATTCAAACAAATACCATATTCAAGTTATCAAAGCCGAACATTTTAAACATCCGGTAATCAGAGACATAGCTTATCCAATTTTGCAAGGCGAAATTGGAACGGTTCGTTTAGGAATTGTGGAGGAACATATCCAACAAGAAATGCGTCAAGCCTCTAAAAATCTGATAATTATGATTTCAGTATTTCTCATATTGGGTCTTTTGGCTACATGGATTTTTTCCTATTTAATCACTTCGCCCATAAAAAAAATTAGCGAAAAAGCCCAACGAATAGACCTAAATTCAATAGACAATGAAAAATGTGAAATTAATAAAAAAATATTCTTTAATCTTTTTAATATAAAAATTTATGACGAATTAGATTTATTAATTGAAAAATTTTCTGAAATGCTTTTGCGCTTACGCAAAAATTATTTTCAACTCAAAGAAACTCAAAATGCACTCATTCAGGCTGAAAAAATGGCTTCTTTGGGAACTCTCTCTGCCGGTGTGGCTCACGAAATCAACAATCCGATTTCGGGAATTAAAAATTGTATCAACCGAATAAATAAAAAACCCGAAAATACTCAGCAAAATCTCAAATACATTGAACTGATAAAAGAAGCGACCGAAAAAATAGAAAACGTTGTACAACACTTACTTAGCTATAGCCGAAAGCAAGAATTTGTTACCAAAAAAGTGATTTTGAACCAAGTAATCGAAAGTGCAATTCAATTAACCAAACACCGATTGGGAGGAAAAAACGTTAAAATAATATCTTTTTTTGACCAAATTTTTACTATAAATGGCAGTTTTAATCATTTAGAACAAATCCTTGTTAATTTTATTTTGAATAGTTACGATGCCATAACAGAAAGAATAGAAAAAGAACCCAATTTGAATGGAATTATTGAAATAAAATTACAAAAAAAACAAGATAAAACACTTATCCATGTTATTGACAATGGAATTGGAATTTCAGACGACAAAAAAAGTAAAATTTTCGACCCTTTTTTTACTTCAAAAGAAGTGGGAAAAGGAACAGGATTGGGGCTTTCGCTTTCATACAACTTGATTCAAAAACACGGTGGAGATGTTACTTTCAGTAGCCAAGTTATGCAAGGTACTGAATTTATTATCGAATTGCCGAGTTATACCGATTTGAATCTATAAATTTTTATTTAAAAATACAATTTTAAGCATAATTAATTATAAAAAAAATGAAAATATTTGTGGTAGATGACGAGCGAATTATCCGAGTTGCCTTAGCAGACGATTTACGCGATACTGACTACGAAGTATATGAATTTTCAAATGCTTCGGCGGCTTTAATGGAATTTAAAAACATTAACCCCGATGTAGTCATTACCGACCTTAAAATGCCCGATATCAACGGTATAGAATTTTTAAAACGAATCAAAGAAATAAAAAAAGACACCTACGTAGTTTTAATGACTGCTTATTCCACCGTTTCAACTGCCGTAGAAGCCATGAAATTAGGAGCTTACGATTATATTGAAAAACCTTTTGAAAACGAACAAATTCTTTTCATTCTTCAACGCATTCAAGAAATAAAACTGGTAAAAGATGAAAACAAACAATTGAAAATCAAGCTCAAACAAGATTATGACTTTTCTTCCTACGTAGGTTCTAATTTTAGAGTATTAGAAATTTTCGATTTACTCAAAATCGTTTCTCAAAAACAAACCTCTGTGTTATTGATTGGCGAAACTGGAACTGGTAAAGAGCTATTAACTAACATTATACATTACAATAGCAAACGCAATAAAAAACCCCTCGTAAAAGTGAGCTGTGCCATTTTAAGCCGCGAATTGTTTGAATCGGAGCTTTTCGGACACGAAAAAGGTGCATTTACGGGCGCAATTGTTCAAAAAATAGGTCGTTTTGAACAAGCCAATGAAGGCACAATTTACCTCGACGACATTGATGACGTACCGCTCGACATGCAGGTAAAACTTCGCCGAGCCTTAGAATAGCATGAAATTCAGCGAGTTGGGAGCAATAAAGTCATCAAAATCGACATTCGCCTGATAGCTTCAACCAAAAAAGATTTGCGGAAAATGGTGGACGAAGGAAAATTTCGGGAAGACTTTTTTTACAGGCTCAACGTATTTCCCATTCACTTGCCGCCTTTGCGCGAGCGACCCCGACGATATTGTCAGTTTAACCAAGCATTTCGTGCAGCGTTTTTCAGACGAAGGTGATATTGAAATAGAAGAAGAAGTATTTGATATACTAAAAGAATATCCCTTTTCGGGAAATGTCCGCGAATTGCGAAATTTATGTGAACGCTTAACGCTTCTTTGTCAAAACAATCTAATTACCAAAGAAACAATTCCTTACGAAATAAAGTATCCTACTTTAAAAAATCATAATTCTTCTTTTGAGAATAAAAATTTGACTAAAATATTCGAAGAAGTTGAAAAAAAAGACATTTTGGCACCTTTAGACAAAGCAGCCGGAAATAAGGCGAAAGCAGCAGAATTGCTTGCTTTACCGGCTTCTACTCTAAAATCGAAAATTGCTAAATTGGGAATGTAACCCTTTTTTTAATATTTTTTACAAAATACTATTTTAAAACAATGTTTTAAACGACGAAGTTTCGACAAAAAAGACGAAATTTCGTCGCTTTTTTTTATTTTTTTAATTACTATTATTTTTTTCATTTTTTTTTAACATTCATATTCAAACAGATAACAAAAGTTCAAAATTCAAACCTTAACAGACAACACAAAAGGAATGTTTATTGAACATTATTTTACAACAATATTTTAAGAGAAAGTAATTTTAAAAATAAAATTTATCAAACATGAAAAAAATATTTCTATTTATCAGCATTATCAGTTTATTTTTAATTTCGTGCGAAGGACCAATGGGACCCGCCGGACTGAATGGTTTAAACGGAGAAGACGGTCTTGACGGCAAAGATGGCGAAGTAACATGCTTATCGTGCCACTCAGACGCCAATTTACAATCCATTCGCAATCAATTTACCCTCTCATCGCACTATGCCGGACACTACGACAAAGAACGCTACGAAGAAGGCGGTTCTTGGAGTTCATCGTGCGTGCGTTGCCACACAAGTCCCGGATTCATTGACTTTACAAGCGGTGCAACTGCCGTTGCAGCTACCAATCCCACCGGCGGTTTCAAATGCGAAACTTGCCACGGCATTCACAAAACCTTTGAAACAACCGATTACGCATTAAGAGTTACCACAACCAGCCCATTTATAGCTGCTTCAACCGTAACTGCCGACTTTGGAACAGCCAATCTTTGTGCTTCGTGCCACCAAAACAGAACCGCTGCGCCAGTTGCCAATTCAGAAGGAAAATTTAACATCACAAGCACCCATTACGGACCGCACCACGGACCGCAAGCCAACTTACTTTACGGAATTGGCTTTGCCGAAGTAGCCGGAACAAAACCTTACCCCGCACAAGGCTCAGCTACACACATGAAAAGCGCAAGCTTAGCCGGAAAATGCGTTTCTTGTCACATGTCGAGCTACGGAAACGGTGCCGGCGGACACACTTTCAAACCCGGACTTGACGCCTGTACTTCGTGCCACACGGGAGCTACAAATTTCGACGTAAACGGTTTCCAAACCGAAGTACAAGATAAATTGGACGAAATACGCGATATTTTGGTTGATGCCGGAGTTATGAGCGGAAACGACGTAGATGGCTACCACGTAAATGCCGGAACTTATGCCGTTGCTTATGCCCAAGCCTATTTCAACTGGATAGGAATTAGCGAAGACCGCAGCCTTGGAGTTCACAACCCAACTTACGTTACAGCGCTGTTAGACAACTCAATAGATGCAATCAGCACCAAGTAATACAAAAAATTAAGTGCAGAAATCTTTTTATACTGCAAACGGTAACTTTGTCAAAATTTAAAACTTTGGCAAAGTTTTAATTACAAAGCACTTACGTAAAAATAAAAGCTCACATTATAACCGTTTAATGCATAAAACAAAAAAGGCTGCCTGAAAAACAAACCCTTTCAGCCTTCTTAAAAAGGATTGAAAGGGTTAATTTTCAATATTTTAAATGTAATTTTCTTTTTTTACAAAAAAATATTTTTTCAAAAAAAAAAAAAAATTTCAATATGAAAAAAAATAAAATAAAATACATTCTAATTTCTTTATTTTCAATGTTTTTATTCGTTTCGTGCGAATATACAACCATTGAATTAACGCCACCCGAACTGCCTTCGGAAGACCAAGAAATTAGTTTTGCACAATATATTCAGCCCATATTTGCCTCAAAATGTGCCACTTGCCACATTACGCGAAAACCCATTTTAACAAGTGCAGGTGCTTACAACAGCTTAATTAACGACGGCTACGTAAACACAACCACTCCGGCAAGCAGCACACTTTATACCAAAGTACTTTCAGGACACCCCGGGGGCAGCCAAACAAGCACTGCCACCGAAAATGCTTTGATTCTACGCTGGATAACAGAAGGTGCAAAAAATAATTAATAAAGTAAATTGTTTGCAAAAAAAATTCTAAAAAAAGCTAAATACAGCCAACAAAATAGAATAAACAATTTAGCCATTTAACAGTTTAACAAATAAAAACAGCATACTCAAATGAGAACAATATTTTTAATATTTCTAATATTTTGGGGATTAAACGTGAGTTTTGCACAAGAAGAAACCGAAATTTCGCAAGATACAACTCCAATTGTGGAAGACGACTCCGGCAAATTGCCCGTTGATGATACGTGGACAACAGGCGTTTTAATCGACAACCAAACCACCGAAACTCCTTACGGAAAAACTTTTGAATTTATCATTCATCACCGTTTCGGAAAAATTTCGAGCATAGAAGATTTATTCGGAATTTATGCCCCTTCCAACATTCGATTGGGCTTAAATTACGCAATTACCGACAAAATTTCGGTAGGTTTCGGTACTGAAAAAAATTACAAACTTCAAGATTTTGAAGCCAAATACAAAATCATTTCGCAAACGCGCGATGGAAAAATTCCCGTAACGGTAACTTATTACGGAAACATGGCTATCGACACGCGCGACAAAGAATTTTTTGGCAACAAGTACGAGTTTACCAATCGCTTATCGTTTTTTAACCAAATAATGGTTTCACGAAAAATTACCGATGCCATTTCATTGCAAGTTGCCGCCAATTATTCGCACATCAACGCCATAACCGACGTGTATTTAGACCACACCAATCGCTACATTGGCAAATGGAAAAACGACTACGTAGGTGCCATGATTTCAGGACGTTATCGTTTTTTGCCCACTACGGCTTTTGTTTTTGAATATTGCCAGTCTTTTTCACTCGACGAGGCTTGGGTTGGACAAAACGAACCTTTATCAAATCTGGGCTTGGGCTTTGAATTAGGCACCAGCACACACGCATTCCAAGTGTTTGCAGCCCAATACGATGCCATAGTTCCGCAAATGAATTTTTCGCGCAACATGAACGATATGGGCAACGAAGGTTGGCGTTTGGGTTTTAACATTAAAGTTCGTTTTTAGATAAAATCATTCATCTTTTTTTGAAAAAAACGTTTTATTTCTTTTTCAAAAAAAAGTTTTTCCATTTTTTCAAATAAAGGTTTATTTTTATTTTTTTCAAAAAAAAAGTTTATTTTTATTTTTTCAAAAAAAAGGTTTTATTTCTTTTTCAAAAAAAAAGTTTTCCCTTTTTTCAAAAAAAGATTTTTATTTTTCTTTAAGAAAAAAGTTTTATAAAAAAAATTAATCAAATGAATTTCAATTGAAAAATAAATTCATAATTTATAATTCAAAATTCATAATTTTTATACAAGATGCTGAAAACAACAAAAAAAAGCAGGTTTATTTTCGTACCTGTTTTCTTATCGGTTGCCTTTGTTTTATTAATTTCTTATTCTTTGTCGCGCTCCAATGAAGCACCTGAAAAAGAAGAGAATAAAGAAAATAAAGAAGTCGTGCGCCATGCCGAAAACACAAAATGTTTTACCTGTCACGGCGAAAGAAAATATACCATGTTTAATAAAGACTCCTCCGAAACCATCACGCGCTTGATGCCTTCGCAATATTTTATTGATACTTTGGCTTTTTACAACGGAACGCACAGCAGTTTTAAATGTTCGGATTGCCATTCGGCTGATTATGAGCTTTCTGCACCCCACAACGGCGAATTGCGTTTTGAAGCCATGCCCAGTTGCATCGACTGCCATGGCGGCGACCCCGAATATGCGAAATTTCATTTTGAAGAAATTGAGGAACAAGTTAAGAAAAGTGTTCATATTCAGGGCTGTTCCGATAAGTTTTCGTGCTGGCGTTGCCACGACCCGCACACCTACAAATCGACCGCTCAAAACCCTGAAAGCATCAAAGATTTGGTGGCTTACAACAACGCCATGTGCTTAAAATGCCATTCCAACTCGGTAAACTACATGCTCATGTCAGACGAAAGCAGCCCCAATTTGATAAAACAACACGAATGGTTGCCCAATCAAGCCTCTCATTTTAAGAGTGTTCGATGCATCGAATGCCACACGGCTTTGAGCAACGACAGCGTTTTGGTAGCTCACCAAGTTTTGCCCAAAGACAAAGCCATAAAAAAATGTGCCGAGTGCCATTCGAGCGATTCGCGACTGATGCACACTTTGTATAAATTCAAGGCAAAAGAACGCCGCAACGAGCAAGGTTTTTTCAATGGTGCAATTTTAGAAGAGTCGTATGTAATAGGTGCAAACCGAAATTATTATCTGAATGTAGTTAGTATTGCCATTTTTATACTTGTTGTTGGTGGTATTTTCATTCATGCAATTTTACGTTTTACTTTAAAGAAAAAGAAATAATGTCAGCAAAATTTACTCTACATGACATTTTTTTTAAATCCTTTTAAATTAGGAAAATAAAA
>DYNA01000047.1 GCA_020721325.1 Paludibacter propionicigenes | reverse complement strand
ATTGTTTTATTGCTAAAATTTTTTTTTATTTAATATTTTTATCCAAAGTCTAATAGTATATACCCCATAATAAAAATATTAAATTTGAAAAATTTTTTACTTAATTAATCTGTTTTATGGAAAAACTTAAAATGGAAAACATTTGGCTCGATAAACTGTCAGATGTTGTTTGTCGTAAAGGTTCTGAAGCTATAGATTGGGCTGATTTTAAAGAATTTACAATTGAAAATGGTTCATTTTTGGTGAGAGAAGTGAAAAACGAAAAAGCCGAATTATTTAAAGTTTCTGAAACTTTTAAAAATGGATTTCCTGCTTTAAAAGGTTGTGAATTTGACGCTTTGTTTGAGCCGGAAGGATTTTATGAATTTTTAGGGAAAGATGACAATTTCAATCGCGGTTCAAATTTTATGCTTGTCATTGAACATCTTGAAACAGGCTATTTGGCTGCGTATCTGATTGTTACGATGTTGAAAAAATTGCGTAGAGGCGAGCATTTGGTTATTGCCGTACATCAAAAATACCAAGACAAAGGCTTGGGAAAGCAAATTTTGACTGCATCTGATGATTTATTTGAACGGAGTGGGGTTGAAATGGCTTTTGGGTGGTGTGCAGCTTTTCATAAAGCCACTCAAAAAATTTTATTGGATTTAGATACTCCGAGAGCTGTTATACCCGGAATGTACCGAATTTGGTCTGGAGCAGACGAGTACAAACGCACGGTGGAAGTTTTTTTCAAAAATTTTTCAATGGTGCTGAGGAAATGTGTACTTCTGAATTAGATTTAATACCTGAAGTGAAAAAAGCTCTCGTAGTAGATTGGCGATAATTTTTTTATGGTTCTTTAAAACTTTAAAAATGAGAACATTAAGAGATTCTAAATTTATTACCATTGATTTTGATGAATTTAACAAAATCCTTAAAATTACTTGGAAAGCTCAAACCGTTGAAATGAATAACGATGATTTTAAAGCCGAATGCTGGCTTACGCCGAATTTTTTAATTTGGGTGCTAAACTCGTGATGCACAATATGGTAGAGATGCAATTTACCATTATACCCGAATTATAAGTTTGGCTCGACCAAAATATTAACGTGAGAGGAATTGCTTCGGGAATTACTACTGCCGCTTTTGTTTTGAGTACCGATATTTTTACCAGTGTTTCTGTACAACAAACTAACGAGGAAGCAAATATTCAAAATATTGGAGTTCAATACTTTGATAGCGAGGACGAAGCCATTAAGTGGTTAGTGAAATAGCAATAAACTTTTTAAAGATACTTTTTTTTAAATAATTGAAAAATTTGTCAAATCTTTGAGGTTTGGCAAATTTTTATTTTTTGTTTTTTGAAATATTTATGTGAAAATTGTATCTAAAATTACATGAAATAAAGTTTTGAAAAAAGAGGAAAATATTTTTCACATTTTTTCCTAAAAAATATAAAACAAATTAATAATCAGTTTATTAGCAGCATTAAATAATTATAAATTTTTTAATAAAATGGTTTAATTTGTTTATTTTAAAAAAAATTGTTTTACTTTTTTTAATGCTGTAATGTTGCAGTTTTATTATTAGAATTTTTTAAAAATGCGTTTTACCATTCTATTTTTTTTAATTATGAATCTAATCCCGTCTTTTTTGTTTTCACAAAATGAACAAAAAGTTAAAATCGCTGTGCTAATAGACGATGTAGGAATGAAAACCGATGCGTTGGATTTATTTTTTGAATTTGGAGAAAAATTAAATTTTGCGGTATTACCTTTTTTACCTAAAAGTAAGGAATGTTACGAAATTATTTTGAAATCGCAAAATAAAGCCATTCTTCACATGCCCATGCAAAGCATGGCTCACCCCGAAATGAATGCCAAAACTGTTGGAATGATTTCGATTGAAATGACTAACTCTTTGATAGAAAATAAATTAAATGAAGCTTTAGGCCAATTTCCCAATGTAGAAGGTTTTAATAATCACATGGGTTCAAAATTTACTTCTAATTCGTTGAAAATGAACGTTGTATTGCAATTTGGCAAAGCCAGAAATCTTTTTTTTATCGACAGCAATACCTATACAAAACCCTCTAAAAACGGAAAAGTTGAAAATCCGGAAACCGCTTTGGCTTATAATTTGGCAAAAAATTTGGGTTTGAAAACCTTTTATAATTCTTTTTTTATTGATAACGAAAATGAAATTCCGTACATCGAAAATGCACTTTTAGAAGCCGCTCGACAAGCTTTGATAACCGGAAATCTTTTAATAATAGGGCATTACAGGCAAAATACGGCTCAAGCACTTTGCAATATGAAACAAAAAATGTTGCAAATGGGTATCGAATTTGTTTTTATTACCGAACTTTTTTAAGAAAACTTTAAAATATTTATTTTTTGCTATTTTTTGTTTATCTAAGTAATAAACTGCTTGTTTTTAGAAATTTTGTAAGCTTTTCTATACTAAAAACGGGATAAATTTTAATATTTATTATTACGGAACTACAACTTTTCCAAAGTTTTAGAACTTTGGAAAAGTTAAATAATAAACCGTTTGCAGTATAAAGCCACTTTTTTTTAAAATTCAGTTAAATTTTTTTTATAAAAAAAGTTTCTTTTTAATTTTATTCCTTTGCAAAAGTCAAAAAAAATGCAAATCATCGTATCAATTTGTTTAAAAACAGATTGATACGATGATTCTAAAATTTAAAGATTAATTTAAAAAAATTCTTTCTTGAAAAGTTCTTTTTTCGGTTGCTATTTTTACAATGTAAATACCAGAACTCTTGTTAATCAATTCGTTAACTTCGAGATGGAAAAAATTATTTGCTAAAAGTTCAAAATCTTTTAAATATTCAATTTGTCCGAGCGTATTTCTGATTTCAATTTTATATCGGGCTGCCTCTGGCGAATAAAAATCAATGTTTATCAATTCCTTTGCCGGATTTGGAAAAATTTTGTAGGGTTTATTTTGTTCAAACGTATTGGGTTGAATGGTTTTGAGATATTGAAACGATAGAGCAAAATCGGGTATTCCGTAACCCATTGTGGGCGAAGGATTTTCGTATTGCGAAGAAAACATTTCTATGGTTTTAATGATTTCAATGTTGTTCATTTGCGGAAAAGCTTGCCACAAACAAGCTACCATTCCAGCCATTACCGGCGATGAAAACGAAGTACCGTAAGAAATTGTTACACCTTCGGTGGTCGATTGGACTGTTGTGGCTGAGCCTTTAGCCATTACATTGGGCTTGGTGCGCCAATCCGAAGTGGGTCCAATGGAACTGAAACTGGAATAATTTCCGGTATTATCTATCGAACCAACCGTGAGTACACTGTCGGCATCGGCGGGCGTTGCAATGTATTTCCACGGGTCGTTGCCTTCGTTTCCCGCACTCACTACCACCAACATGCCTTTTCGTGCGCAAAGTGTTGCTGCTTTGGCTACTATGCTTGTTTTGCCGTCCATATCTTGATAGCTATAATTGACCGTTTCGTCGTCGAAAGTGGAATAACCCAGCGAGGTATTAATTACATCAACTCCAAGACTATCAGCATATTCGGCGGCTACTGTCCAGTTAAATTCTTCGATAATATTTTCCGAATTTCCGTCTTCCGACCGCAAAAGGCAAAAAGAGGCTTTGGGCGCAGTGCCGACAAGCATTCCCGGAAGATTGCCTCCAATGGTTGAAAGAACTTGCATGCCGTGCGTGCTGGTATTGAAGCTCACTGGCGCAAAACCGCCACGTACAAAATCGCGAGTTGCAACAATTTGATTATTAGCCCATAAACTATCAAAACCATTTAGCGAATTGACTTTGTAAAAGCCCGCATCTATTACGGCTATCAGCATTCCTTTTCCATCGAAACCGTTGCTGTGCAATATCTGACCGTTTGAAAGTTCTATTTGGTTCAACGAATTTCCATAATCATATACCGGAAAATTATTTTCATTCATCTTTGAATTGAAAAAAACGGTACTTGGTTGAGGTTTTTTAGGTATTTTTTTTTCAAAATTTTTTTTTTCTTTTGGAAAAGGTTTTACAAAAGAAAGATTTTTTACTGTTTCCAAAAGCGTAGTGTCGATGGTTTGAACAATAACTCCATTGAGCCATTTTGAAACATTTAAAACATTCAAACCCAGATTTTTAATGCTGTCCACATAATTTTTTTGAATCGGTAAATCGGAAAAAGCGTATTCAATATTGTATCGTTCGCGGCGTTCGATGGCTCGCTGCGACAGAAACTGTTGTGGAAAATCCAGTGAATAAGCTGTTTGGTTTTTATCGGTAAATTGAATCCAATATTTTTCCGGCGCAATTTTAAATTGTCCAAAAAGGAATTGCAATTGGAGCGAAAGCAAAATTAAAAATACAGTTTTTTTCATAGTGCAGCATTAAAATAATTCAACTTCAATTTCTTGTATAAAAGCTGTAAGCCTATAATTATCATCATTATAAGCTTCGGATAGAGTCATTAATACCGAAATTTCTTCCACTTGATTGATAAAAAATACTTCGGTACGGACTCCTAATTTTGATTTTTCTCCGGCTTTAAAATAATTTCCCATATAATTGCTTTCCGGTTTTTCAAATTCCGTTGGCAACAAAACTTCTATGTTTTTGCCTAATAAATCTTCTCGCGAAACGCCCCATAAATTTTCGGCTGCTTTGTTAAAAAACTCAATTTCATTTTCGCTGTTGATAGTGATTACTGCATCTAACAAACCTTCTAACATCTTCTCATTGAGTATTTTAACTTGCTCTATTTCTTTAAATTGTTCCAAAACTTCGGCTTTTGCAAGGTTTAAGCGTTCCTGCAAACTGTCTTTGGCTATTCGTAAGGCTTCTTCTTGTATTTTCAATTGTTTGGTATGTTCTTCCTCTTTGAGTTGGGCTATTTTTTGTTGCGTTATGTCATCGCCTATCGAAATGATTTTGGCTATATCGCCATACATGTCGTTTACGGCACTCAAAGACATTCTAAACCAGTGTACTTCAGTGGCTTGCGAAATAAAACGAACCACTATTTCTTTGGGAGTTCCGCGAACCACCGAATTGAAAGTATCTTTAAATAGTTTTTTGTCGTCGGCATGAATAAATTCAAAAATCGATTTGTTACTTAATTCTAACATGGTAAATTCCAATACATTAAGCAATTTTTTATTCAAATCAATGATTTGTCCGTTCGGCAAATATTCCCCTTTGTAAGTTGAACGATTTAATGCCTCTATTTGTCCCTCATAATCAAGGCTTTGCTTTTTCTCTTCGGTTGTGTCGAGGGCAAGAAAGAGAATTTTATCTATTTTTCCATCGCCCCCGCGTACACAGGTGTAGGTTGCCATTGTCCAAATTTCGGTGCCTTGCTTGGTAATGTGTTTCATATAATTTTCAAAATGCTTACCGCCTGCTGCCAAAGCTGTCCAAATTCGGGCAAACCATTCTTGGTCTTTCTTGCTGATAAACATGTTGATATGCCTATTTTCAACTTCATCGTTATTCGAATAACCCATTTTGGTCAGAAATTTGGTGTTGGCATATTTTAAAATTCCATCTACCGAATACTCGGCACGTATCATGGTGTGGTTCACTGAGTTAGTAAAGCTTACAAATTCTTTGGCTTGCTCGGCGGCTTCTTTTTGGGTTATGCGCAATTGTTCCATATTTTTGCGCATAATTTCATCTTGCATAGCCAATTTTTCGGCTTGTATTTGAGAGTCTTCCAAAAGTTTTGCCGTAGTTATGTTGATGCGAACCGATGCGATGGTAGCTGCAATACTTTCTGCTAACTTATTGATAAAAAGTAATTTGTATTTTTCAAAAACCGTAAAGCCGGCTACTTCTATTACTCCGTGAATTTCATCGTTCAATATCAACGGCACAATGTAGATACAGCGCGGATTGGCAGTTCCTAAACCCGATTTTACTTCAATGTATTTATCCGGTACATCGGTCAAAAAAATCGGTTCTTTTTCCAAGGCACATCTGCCCACTAAACCTTCATTCCATTCGATTGTTTTTTGTTTGTACTTGCGTCTATCGTAAGCTACCGATGATATTAATGAAAAATATTTTGATTCATCGTCTTTATTTTCAAGCAAATAAAACCCGCCTTGATTGGCATCGATGTATTTTACCAAATTTAATATTACGTTGTAAGCCAAAACTTCTATTTCGTTTGAATTTTGCCTCAATATTTCGGCAAATTTTGCCAAGCCTTCATTTACCCAGTGTCTTTCGGCATCTTCTTTTCGTCGATGTGTTTCATCTAATTTACTTGTTTTCAGATTTTTACGCAAATCTAACAAAAGCCGAACCAAATTATTTTCGGTGTCGAGATTGAAATTGGTTTCAAAATCTTCATTTTTTATACTTTCCGTAAATTTCTCAATTTCTTTATTTTTATTTTTATTACTTTCTATAATTTCTTGTAAAATATGTATTTTATCGTTTAAATAATTCGATAATAGATAAGCAAAACCCAATGCTATAAAAGGCAATAAATCAAAAAACCATAAAATTGGAAACTGTGAGTGAAACTGAAGTAGGTTTTTAAAAGTAAAATCTAATTTATTAATTATCAAATGAATAAATGTTGCACTTAGAGGAAAAAAAGTTCCAAGTACAAAACTTATTATGAATAAATTTGTTTGTAAACGTTTGGGGTTATGTAGAAATTCTGTCATTTGAATTATTATATTGAACCAAAATAAAACAAAAAATAATCATACAAAAATCTTTTTCTTAACTTTTTTAAAAAAAATATTTGTTTGAGAATGCAACAAAAATGGTAACTTTTTTCCAAATTCAGTTTAATTCCGTCATTTTTTATTCGTTATGTTATTATAATAGAAAAATTAATAATGTAACAATTTATTATTATAAACTTTTGAAAAAATACTTCATTCAACTGTTTTTAGGGTTTGGGTTACAAAATTTTTTTTTGAAAGTGCAAATTAAATAATAACCATTTTTTAATAACTAAATTCGGATATTTTTTAAGCTTTTTTATTATATTTAAACATTATAAAATTTAAAATTTATAATAATTAGTTATTTGAATTTCTCAAAAATTACTTTATTTTGTTATTTTTAGAATTTCGATTATTATTCATGTACGCTGTCATGTTTTTTATTAAAAATAGATAAAAATTGGAATAATTTTTTCGAAATAGAAAAAATTAATCATTCAAAAATAATACATTTTTATTTTTTATGCAAATAGTTATTGATATTTTAGAAAAAAATGTTTATTATTATTTTATAATTAATTTAATATCAATTTTTTACAACTAAAAAAATAAAGAAATAGATTTTTTGTTTTTCAGAATAAAAATTAAATATTATTTTTGCATCAAATAAAAATAAAAATCTTTTTTTCATGTATTACTTTGTGAAAAATATTCTTATTTTTGCAAATTAAAAATATAAATATCAATTGCTTACTTAAACTATTTATGTTTAGAACTTTAGAAAATAAAAAGCTAATTTTATTCTTTATTTTGCTGCCATTTTTTTCGTGTAAAACACAAATGAAAGGTGAAAAAATTAAAGAAGGCAAAATAGAATACGAAATTGAGTACAAAAAAAAAACTGAAAATAAATTGGTTCAGGCACTTCTGCCTACAAGTTTGAGTTTAAAGTTCAATACAAAACAAACCAAAACTTCCTTTTCCGGAAATTTTGGTCTTTATGAATTGACTTATTTAGCTGATAGTGAAACAAATACATGGTCAATTATTTACAAAATAAAGCGAAACATTTATTTATATGAGCAAACGCTCGATGACCCGATTCTTTTAACTCATGATTTGAAGATTGTGGAGATTGAAGAAACAGGCAAAAACAAAGAAATTGCCGGATACACTTGCAAAGAGCTGAGAGTTAAGACCGATTCTAAGAAAAATGAAGAATATATTTTGTACTATACCGATAAAATTAAGTTTGATTTTGCTACTCTTTTAAATTTATTTGGTAAAATTGATGGCGTTTTGATGGATTTTGAATTACCGCAAAACGATATGATTCTGCACATTACAGCTAAAGAACTTAATGGGGAAGATATTCCAATGCAAGAGTTTCAAATTCCTGAGAAAGCTCAAAAAATAAAAAAAAGCATGATGATAGATTTATTAAATACTGAATTTTAGATAATTATGTCGAAAAAAATTTCAAATAATACAAAAAAAAATACAACTTCCGAGCAAACGCCAAGCATTAATTATTTGCGTGCTACTGTCTTGTTTTTCAGAGATGAACGCGTAAAATTGATTATTGCCTTGCTTTTGTTTGTTTTTGCCGTATTTCTTACTTTAGCTTTTATTTCTTTTTTCTTTACTTGGAACAGCGATGCTGCCAAGCTTACACAAGGCGTTCAGCCCGATGTAGAAATTGAAAACTGGGCGGGTTTAACGGGTGCTATTTTGTCTAAATTGTTTATTCACAATTGGTTTGGCATTCCTTCTTTTTCCTTTATTTTTTTATTGCTTATTTCGGCTGGAAAGTTGGTTCACTTCGAAATTGTAAATTATTGGAGGTCGGTGTTGTATTCAATCATCATAACTATCTGGTCTTCAATTACTTTAGGCTTTGTTTTTGGCGAACTTTGGGACGCAAACATCGGCGGAGCGCATGGATATTTTATGTCGGAATGGCTCATTAGTGGAATTGGTACTTTTGGCACTATTTTGCTTATTCTTATCAGTGCTATTGCGTTCATTTTGTTTGCAGTTGATAACGCAATTGACAAAGCTAAAGGCATTTACAAACAGCATACCGGAAAAGAATTGCCGCTGAAAGAATTTGGTTTAAAAATTTCTAATTTCAAAAAAGAAAGCAAATCCAGTCAAAATGACGCAGAAAAAAATTCTTTAAATGAAAAAACTCAAATAGATAAAACTTTTGAAGACGAAAATTTTGGTAGCCAAAATGCTGAAAAAGAGAAAAAATTTGAATTGGGTGAAGTGGTTAATAAAAACGAGTTTATTTTGAACAACAAAGGGGAGAAAAAAACTCAAATTGTGGATAAATCGGAAAATTTCAGCATGGAAATTGAAGATAAAAAAACACAAAATCAAGATGAAACCATTCCTGAAAATGATTTGATTAACAATTATTTAGAACAATTAGACGATGAAAAATTAGCGTTAAGAGTACAAAAAAACAGCGACATTACTGTAGGTGCAGATTTTTTGAATCAATTGGAAAATTATGACCCATGCTTGGATTTGGCTTCGTATAAAATTCCAGACATTACTTTACTCGAAGAGCATAAGGCAACAAACTCAGAAGTTACTAACGAAGAGTTGATTAGCAATAAAAATAAAATTGTCGAAACCTTAAAAAATTATAAAATCGACATTAAAAAAATTAAAGCCACCATTGGACCTACCATAACACTTTATGAAATTATTCCAGCTCCCGGTGTGCGAATTTCAAAAATAAAAAGCCTCGAAGACGACATAGCTTTGAGCTTGGCAGCACTTGGAATACGTATCATTGCGCCCATGCCCGGACGTGGTACGGTGGGAATAGAAGTTCCCAATCTAAAACCCGAAATCGTTTCCATGCGTTCGGTAATTACTTCGGCAAAATTTCAAAATTCTAAAATGGAATTGCCCATTGCCATCGGAAAAACAATTTCAAACGAATCGTATGTAGTCGATTTAACCAAAATGCCACACCTTTTGGTTGCCGGTGCAACCGGACAAGGTAAATCGGTGGGATTAAATGCCATTTTAACTTCCATTTTGTACAAAAAACACCCTGCTCAAGTAAAATTTGTTTTGGTTGACCCCAAAAAAGTGGAACTTACGCTTTACGAAAAAATTGAACGACATTTTTTAGCCAAATTGCCCGATTCGGAAGAAGCCATTATTACTGAAAATCAGAAAGTTGTAAACACCTTGGCATCGCTCAACGTAGAAATGGACAATCGATATTTGCTTTTAAAACAAGCCCAATGCAGAACCATCATTGAATACAATGAAAAATTCATTTTGCGTAAGCTAAATCCCGAAAACGGACATCGCTATCTGCCTTACATTGTGCTGGTTATAGACGAATTTGCCGATTTAATTATGACCGCCGGCAAAGAAGTGGAAATGCCCATTTCACGATTAGCTCAATTGGCGCGAGCCATTGGTATTCACTTAATTGTGGCAACTCAGCGTCCTTCAACCAATATTATTACCGGTGTTATCAAAGCCAATTTCCCTACGCGAATGGCATTTAAAGTGGCTTCGATGATGGACTCACGCACCATACTCGATTCTCCCGGTGCCAATCAACTCATTGGGCGAGGCGATATGCTCATTAGCGAAGGCAGCAATCTGATTCGTGTACAATGCGCATACATCGATACGCCTGAATTAGAGCGAATTACAGATTTTATCGGTTCGCAACGCGGATACCCGCACGCTTACGAATTGCCTGATTATGAAGTAAATGAAGGAAACAGCGAAGAAGCTCTCGATGTCGATTTATCAAAACGCGACAAACTTTTTGAAGAAGCTGCTCGAATTATTGTTGTCCATCAACAAGGTTCTACTTCGCTCATTCAAAGAAAGTTAGCAATAGGTTACAATCGTGCCGGACGTATCGTTGACCAATTGGAAGCTGCCGGAATCATCGGACCTTTTGAAGGCAGCAAAGCCCGCCAAGTACTTTATACCGACGAATATTCTTTGGAACAATATTTGAATACTTTGCATTTAGATTAATTTTTTTTTTTTATAAGTATGGCAATCTTGTTTGTTTTTATTATCGAAGATTTTTTTTATAAGCACAAAATCTTGATTATCAACAACAATTCAGAAAATAACATACACATTCAAAAAAAATGAATTCTTAAAATTTTCAATGAATTAAATAAAAAAAATATGAAAAAAATTATTTTTCTTTTTGCCGTATTACTTTTTAGTCTGCCTTTGCTTTCGCAAGAAGAAGAACTGGAAACAGTTCCAAAACTGGAAAAAGACCCAGCTACAAAAAAAATTCTCGATAAAATTTCGGCGAAAGCCAAATCGTATGAAAGTATGCGTTTGAAGTTTTTATATGAATTTGAAGACCTTGCAAAAAAAGAAAAAAATCAAAAAGAAGGAATTATTTACATAAAAAAGGAAAAATTTAAACTTTTTTTAAAAGATACAGGTGTAGAAATTATGTTTGACGGTAAAACGCAAGCCACTTATTCGCGCACCGAAACCCAAGAAGGCGAATTGATAGAAGAAGTTACTTATTCCTATCCCGATACAACCGAAAAAGGCGTTTTAACACCTTCAAATATTTATACTTTTTACCAAGATAATTTTTTTTACCGAACGGTAGGAAACGAAATCGAAAACGGCGTAAAACTAACGGTGATTGATTTTATACCCGAAAATAAAAAAGTTGCTCTTTCAAAAGTGCGATTAAGAGTAAACGAAAAAACAAACGAAATTTATTCAGCAAAGTCGTTTTCTAAAAGTGGCGAACGGCTAACTATCACAATTACAGAGCTTAAACCAAACGTTAAGGTTATCGACAAACTTTTTATTTTTGATGAAGCAGCAAATCCAAACGCTGAAGTAATTGATTTGAGAGAATAAAAAAAACAGTTAAAAAATGGATAGAAATGCAATTTTAGATTGCGTTTTGGGTTCATTCATTTAATAACTAAAATCGGCAAGTAATCGTTGCAATCTGTTGATTAACAGTCAATTCGATAACTTGCCGATTTTTTTAATTGAGAAAAACAATATTATTTAATGTCCCTAAATTATTGATTATTTGAATAGTAAGCTTGAAGAGTATTTTTCAATAAAGCAGCAATAGTCATGGGTCCCACGCCACCCGGCACGGGCGTAATGTAGCTGCATTTGGGCGAAACTTCATCAAATTTTACATCGCCTAATAATTTCCAACCGCTTTTGGTTTGTTCCGATTTTACTCGCGTTATGCCCACATCGATTACAATAGCTCCTTCTTTTACCATTTCGGCTTTTAAAAACTCCGGTATTCCAAGTGCTGCAATTATAATATCTGCCTGAAGTGTAAAAGTTTTCAGGTCTTTTGTTTGGCTGTGGCACAAGGTTACGGTGGTGTTTCCCGGATAAGCTTTTCGCGCCATTAAAATGCTCATGGGCATTCCTACAATATTGCTGCGCCCAATGACTACGCAGTGTTTTCCGGCAGTTTCAATTCCGTAACGTTCAATAAGTTGCAAAATACCGTTGGGTGTTGCCGATAAAAAAGTCGGCAAATTTTGCGTCATTCTGCCCACGTTGATAGGGTGAAAACCATCGACATCTTTCTCTGGCGCAATGGCTTCGGTTACTTTAGTTTCCGAAATGTGTTTTGGCAAAGGCAATTGTACTAAAAGCCCATCAATTTCGGCATTTTCATTGATTTCTTTTATTTTTTTGAGCAAATCTGTTTCTGAAATGCTTTCGGGATATTCAATTACAGTCGATTGAAAACCAACTACTTGACATGCTTTTTCTTTGGCTGCTACATACGTTTTGCTGGCTCCGTTTTCACCTACTATGATGACTGCTAAATGGGGCAATCGCGCTCCCGTTTCTTTAATTTTTAAAACTTCTTGTGCTATTTCATTTTTTATTTCGGTTGAAGTTTTGTTTCCGTCTAATAGAATCATTTTTTAGAATTTTTTGTTCAAAAAAAAATTGTTATAAAAAAAGTCAGAAATTTTTTTGCAAAGCAAATTAAAATTTCCGACTTTTTGAAATAAATCTGATTAAAAAAGAACTATTTCTTTTTTAAATTTTTGATGGTATTCTTAACTTTTTCAATTTCATCGTATTCTTTTATATACATTCCCGATTTTTGATAGGCATATCCAAAATAGGATTTTTCAATTTCCGGATTTTCTCTGAAAACAAATTCTATTTCAATTTCATTTCCATCTTTGTTGTATTTTTTTGAAAAAATAAACTCGTTTTCGCCCAAACCTTCGTGAATTGTGGCGGCAATATTTGGGAAAAGGTCAAAAACGCTCATTCCGATGAGTTTGTCTTGTGGAACTTGGAACAATTCGGTGGCTTTTCCTTTTAACTCGGTAAAACGACCCAATTTGTTGATTCTGAACACTATAATAGGTGTTTTTTGGGTTAAACCCTCTATTTTATAATTTTGTTCGTAAACAATTAGTTCGGCTTCTTTTAGTTTGGTAATGCCTTTGGTGAGGTCTAAAATTCCTATAATTTCGCCATCGGTATCTTTAATTGGCAAAATGGAACTGTCGCCCCAATAAATTTCGCCGTTTGGAAATTCGATTTTGTTTACAAAATTAGAATAGCCTTGTCTGGTTTTTATTACTTGTTCTTCAATTTCGCGTTGTTTCATCGAAAGTTTTCTGTCAAAGAAATCTACGTCGGATTTTCCAATGGCTTCGTCTTCAGAGGCAATTCCTAATTTATCGGATTTGGCTTTGTTTATTCTAACATATTTGCCTGTTAAGTCTTTGAATGTAATGTGCGAAGTGAGTGCAGCCATCAATGTTTGAAACATTTGTCGTTCCCAGCGGAGTTCTTTTTGGGCTTTTTCTTGCTCATCGTTTATGCTGCGGAGTTCTTTGGCTTGCTCGCGCGCTTCTATTTGAGCGCGTTTGATGTCGGTTATATCGCGCGTAATTCCGAATGTTCCAATGATTTTGTCTTCGAGCATGAGCGGCATTTTTGTAGTCGAAAGCCAGTGTTCTTCTTCTATAAAGGAGTCGCGTTCTTCTTTATTGATGATGCCTTGAGCGGTTCGCATTATTTTTTGTTCTATATTGAAAGCTTCTTCGGCAATGGAGTATGATAAATAGTCAAAATCCGATTTTCCAATCAATTCGGAGGCTTCTTTAAGCCCGAAATTTTGCGCCATTTTGTTGCTACAACGAATGAATTTCGATTCTTTGTCTTTAAAATAAATCGACTCGGGTAGGGTAGAGAGCAAGGCTTCGAGCAGTGACGATTCGCGGGCTAAATTTGCTTTAATTCGTTCATTGTCTTCATTTTTGCGAATCAAATCTTCTTGAATAACTTGTAATTCTTCTAAGTTTTGTCGCAATTCTTCTTCTTGAGCCATCAGTTCTTCGGCTTGTTGATTGGCTGCTTCTTCTAAACGCTTGATTTCGGTTATATCGTGTTGAATACCAAGCAGTCCCACTTTTCCAATTTGAGGTAAGAAAAATGGCATTTTAACGGTTTGCAAAATCATATCTTTTCCCGAAAGGGTATCGTTGTTTATCATCGATTTGGCACCGTTTTTCATAATTTCTTGTTCTTCGTTAAACAAAAGTCGGGCTTTTGTGGCTTCAAAGAAATCGAAATCGCTCAAACCCAGAAGTTTTTCGCGGGTTGTACCGTGCGCTTTGGCTACTTCGCTGTTTACGAATATCATTTTGCATTCGTGGTCTTTTACAAAAACTTTGTTTGGAAGTTTATCGAGAATATTTTCAAAAAATTCTTTTTGTTGAATGGCGGCTAATTCCAATTCTTTAATTTTAGAAATGTTTTTTGAAATTCCGAAAGTACCAATTATCTGTCCGTGAATGTTTTTTAAAGGAAGTTTAGTAACTGATATCCAATGAGTTGTGCCGTTTAACCGTTCTTCTTTAATTTCATGGTCTATAACGGGTAAGCCCGATGCAATGACTTGTCGTTCTAAGTCTAAATGTACTTTTGCATTTTCGCCCAAATAATCGAAATCGGATTTTCCGATGACTTTTTTGTGTTCTTTTTCATTGAATAAGAACAACATAGAGTTACTAATTCGGGTATATTTGCTGTCTATATTTTTGAAATAAAGCCCATCGGGAATGTTTTCGAGCAGAGTGTCCAAGAGTTTTTTCTCATTTTGAAGGTCTTCTTTTAAAAGACTCATTTCTTCTAAATGTTGGCGAAGTTCTTCTTCTTGAGCGGCTAATTCTTCGTTTTGGAGTTTCAATTCCATTTCCATTTGTTTTTGTTCGGTAATGTTTTTTGAAATTCCAAAAGTTCCAACTATTTGACCTTCAGGATTGTATAAAGGCATACGCGAAGTGGAAAACCAGAATTCGTCGTTGGTTTCTTTAAAAACAGCTTTTTCTTCAAAATTAAGAATGGAATTTCCGGTTTCCATAATTCTCATCTCGTCTATTTTATTTTTTTGAACCGAAGAATCACTTAAAAAGTTTGCTAACGATTTACCAACGATTTCATTGGGGTTGTCGAAACCGAAAAGCCTTGCATGTGAGCGGCTTACGCGCAAAAATTTGTGATTTGAGTCTTTGAAATAAATTGCATCGGGAACGTTTGCCAAAAGGGTATCGAGCAAATATTTTTCTTTAGTCAAATCGGTTTGGAGTTTTTCGCTTTCTTGGTTTTTGCGCGTTAAATTTTCTTGTATAACTTTTAACTCTTCTAAATTTTGTCGCAATTCTTCTTCTTGAGCTTGAAGTTCTTCGTTTTGGATTTTTAGATTTAGCTCCAGATTTTTTTGGGTGGTAATATCTCTCGAAATACCAAAGGTTCCAATTGTTTCGCCGATTTTGTTGCGCAAGGGCATTTTTGTGGTTAAGAACCAAGCATCTTTTTCGCCTGTTTTCCAAACCGATTTTTCTTCCATGTTAATTATTGCCGAGCCGGTTGATAATATCTGATTATCAATGGTTAGCCTTTCTTGCGCGCTTTTAGAGTCAAGGAAATCGAAGGAGGATTTGCCAATCATTTCTTGGGGATTGTTAAACCCGAAAACTTTTGCATGTGAAACGCTTACTCTTAAAAATTTATGCGAATGGTCTTTAAAATAAATGGCATCGGGAATGTTTTCGAGCAGGGTGTCTAATAAATATTTTTCTTGCGACAAACTTTTTTCGAGAATTTCACTTTCTTCTTTTTTACGAATTAAATCTTCTTGAATGGCTTTTAATTCTTCCAAATTTTGGCGCAATTCTTCTTCTTGAGTTTGAAGTTCTTTATTTTGTTCGTGAGTAGCAAGTTCGAGTTCTTTAATTTTTGAAATATCGCGCGAAATTCCAAAAGTGCCTACAATTTTTCCGGTTTCATCTCGCAACGGCATTTTTGTAGTGGACATCCAACCTGTGCGCCCGTCTTTTCGCTCTTCTTTTTGTATCATGTCGATGAGCGGAGAGCCGGTTTTCATGATGTTTTGTTCGTCTTGGAAAGCTATTCGGGCATGTTCGCCAAAGAAGTCGAAGTCCGATTTTCCGACCATCTCATCGTGCGAATCGACACCGAATAATTTGACCATAGAGTCGCTTACGCGAATAAAATTGCTCCGTTTGTCTTTGAAATAGATGGCATCGGGAATGTTTTTTAACATGGCATCGAGTAAATATTTTTCCTTAGAGAGTTCGTCTTGAAGTTTTTTGCTTTCTTCGTTTCTAAACATCAAATCTTCTTGAATGGCTTGCAATTCTTCTAAGTTTTGGCGTAATTCCTCTTCTTGAGCTTGAAGTTCTTCGGCTTGTTGTCGGGCTTCTTCTTCGAGGGTTTTGAGTTCGGTAATGTCGTGTTGAAGTCCCAAAATTCCTGTTTTTCCGGTAAATGGAATAAAAAATGGAATTTTTGTGGTTTGAAGGATTTTATTTTTATCGAGTAAAGTATCTTTGTGAATGCTTGTAATTTCTTTTCCGGCTATTACTGCTAATTCTTCTGCCCAAAGATTTTTTGCTTTTTCGGTATCGAAAAAGTCAAAATCCGATTTGCCAATGAGCTGTTCTTTGGTTGTTTGGTGGGCTTGAGCTACAGCTTTGTTTACCAAAAGCATTTTGCCTTCGTGGTCTTTGATAAAAAGTTTTCCGGGAACTGCATCAATTATGCTTGCCATGAAATCTTTTTGCATTCGATTGTAGTTTTCCAATTTCTTAATTTCGGTTATATCTTTTGAAATTCCGAAAGTTCCAACAATTTTGCCATCTTCGTCTTTAATTGGCATTTTGGTAACTATCGACCAAGTGGTTTCACCGGTTTTGCGATGTTCTTCGGCTATTTTGCCTAAGATGGCTTTTCCGGTGTTAATTATTTGTTGTTCTTCTTGAAAATATTCGTTTGCACTTTCATGTTCAAAGAAATCGAAATCCGATTTTCCAACAATATCGTCGAGCGATTTCAAACCTACATTATCAACAATTGATTTTGAGGCTCTTATGAATCGGCTTTTGCTGTCTTTAAAATAAATGGCATCGGGAATATTCATTAAAAGAGTATCGAGAAGAGCTTTTTCTTTGGCTAACGATGTGTGCATCAACTCGTTTTCGCGAGCCTTTTTTTCTAAATCTTCTTGAGTAGCTTGGAGTTCTTCTAAGTTTTGTCTAAGTTCCTCACCTTGAGCCATTAAAGCTTCGTTGTGCGATTTAGCCTCTATTTCCATTCGTTTGAGTTCGGTAATGTCGGTTTGGACGCCTAACAATCCATTTACGCCAAGGTAAGAAATATAAAACGGCATTTTTGTAGTTTGGAAAATGCGCTCTTCGCCATTAATAGTCTCTTCTACAATGTACGATTTTGCCGAACTATTTATTATTGACAATTCTTCATTCCAAATTTTTCGGGCATAATCGACATTGAAAAAATCAAAATCCGATTTGCCTATCATTTCTTCTTTGCTAAAGTTGTGTATTTTAGCTACGGCATTATTTACGATGAGCATTTTTCCGGTATTATCTTTTAAGTATATCCTTCCGGGAACGTTGTCGATAATATCAGTTAAAGTTTTTCGGTGTTTTTCAATTGTTTCAAGGGTTTCGCGATTGCGTCTATCGTCTTCTTCTTGAAGTACTTGCATTTCTTTTTGAGCTATTTCAAGCTCTTGCATTTTGCTTATCAATTCGCTTTCTTGCTCTCTGAGCATTTCGGCTTGCTCACTGGCTTCTATTTCTAAAAGTTTGTTTTTTGTAATGTCGGTAGCTATTTTTAGAATTTTATAAACTTTGTTTTCGGCATCGAAAATAGGAGTATAAGTTTCTACTAACCAAGCTTCTACATTGTTTATAACTATTCGGCTGGTAGTGTGTTTGGTTAAACCGAATTTTACTTCGTTCCAAAGTTTTTCATAATCTTGCGCTTTTTCGGCATTCGACATTACAAATAGGTCGCGGTCGGTTCTATTTACAAAATCATTCACACTTAAATTAAATAATTTGGCATAAGCCGAATTTACTTTAAGTATTTGATTTTCAAGGTTTAGCTCCATAGAAAAGGTAGATGAATCGATGGCTCGTAAAATGCCTTTCATTTCAAATTCATTCTCTTGCATTTGTTTGGTGAGCTTAGTAGAATGCTTTATAATTTGCTGTAATTCTTTTTCTTGCGACAAAAGTTCATTGTTGCGTTTGCGTGTTTCTTCTTCCAAACGTTTTTGAGCAGTTATTTCGTTGGCTATGTAAATGATTTTATATACTTCGTTGTTGGTATTTTTTACCGGAGTATATGTTCCTTTAAACCATTTCTCTTCTCCGGTTTTCGTCTTGATAAGTTCCACATTATCAACAGCTATTCCGGTTAAAACTTGCGCCCAGATGTTGTTGAAATTTTTTTGTTTTTCGGCATCTAAAAAGTCAAATAGGTTTTTGCCTACTGTTTCGGCTCGTCTGTATCCTAAAGTGTTGAGGAATATGTCGTTATCATCGACTACGGTGCCATCGGTTTTGTATTCCGATTTTAAAATGGAAGCGTTGATGGCACGCATGTCGTTTTCATAATTAATGCTTCTTTCTTTTTCTTTTGAAATGTCGATGGCTAAATATAGAATTTTTACCACATTGCCTTTACGGTCGCGAACGGCAGTGTAAGTGGCTAATAACCAGATTTTTCCAAATTTAGTTTTGTATTCAACCTCTTGCTCATAATGTGTTCCGCCTTTAATCAGTCGCGCCCAAACTTCGTCAAAAGCTTTCATATCTTTCTTTTGCATAAAGTAAGAATAATGAACATTATTGACCTCGCTTGAGGAATATTCCATAATTTCTAAAAGTTTGGTGTTTGCATAAATCAGCTTGCCGTCCAAATCAAAATCGCCACGAATAATTGTGTGGTTTACTGCGTTTACAAAGCCCAAAGCTGTTTCTTCATTTTTAGCTGCCAATTCTTGAGTGCGTTGCAATTCTTGTAAATTCAAGCGCATGTCTTCTTCTTGTTGCTCCAGACGCTTGGATTGTTTTTCCGATTCGTAAAGTAATTTGGCAGTTTTCAGATTTATTTTTACACTCGCTATGGTCGATGCTATGTTTTCGGCTATTTTTTCTACAAACTCAATTTCATGTTTTTCCAATTCCTTAAACGAAGCAAGTTCTACAACTCCATATATCTGATTATCAAATTTTAATGGAACTATTAAAATACTTTTCGGATTGGAATGTCCCATACCAGAACGAATTTCGATGTAATTGTCGGGTACTTCGGTTAAATAAATGGTCGATTTTTCGCGGGCGCACCTGCCTATGAGTCCTTCACCTTCTTCAACCGTTTTTTCAATGTATTTGCGTTTATTGTACGCAACTGAAGATTTTAATTCAAAAACAATTTTATCATTTTCTTCAGATTGTATAAAAATTCCACCTTGATTGGATTGTAAATAATTTACCAAATTATTTATCAAATTGTAAGAAAGATTTTCGATATTGTCGTTGTCTTGTCGCAAAATATCTCCAAATTTGGCTAAACCTGTTGTAATCCATTTTTGTTTGTTGTCAATAATTTGGCGTTTACGCTCTTCTTCTCCAGCTTTGATAAGGCTTTCGCGCATTTCGAGCAGCGCATTGCCCAAAACATCAATTTCGCTCTGAGCTTTAAATTCTGCCGTTAAGTTTCCTTTGGTAATTTCATTTGCAAATTTTGCCGTTTTACTTGTTGTTTCTATCAGAGTATTAAGCGATTGCACTATTCTTCCCACATCGTTTTCTTTTTCATAATCTATTTTTTCTACCACGCCGCCTTTAGCCATTAAACCAATTATTTGGTCTAATTTTTTTAACCAAAAACCTAAATTTTTTACAATAAACCAAACGATTAAATTTAATATTGAAATGGTTAAAATATAAATTAACAATAAGAAAAACAGAATGTTATATTCTCCCTTGTAGATGTCTTTTTCAAAAATTGTAATTAAAACATAAGCATTTAATTTTTTTGAAAAACTATAATAAAGTATATGATTTTCGGAAGCATCGGTTTCAGGCCATTCGTATTCAAATTTACCCATCGATTTAGTTTGGTTTATCAATTTGGCATAAAGCTTTGTTTTACGAATATTTTCGCCTTGTAAACTTGGGTGAATCAATAAGTTACCTTTTGTTTCGAGCAGCATCGAATATCCATTTTCAAAAAAACGCTTTTCATAAAAAAGATTTTCTAAATTGAGTCTGTTTTGGGTTTCAAAGTAATTTAGCACACCTTTCGCTGCTTTGTAGGGTGTAAAAATGGTATCTAATGAAAAATCAACTCCCAGTGTATCAGGAATTTCTATTTTTTCTACCTGCAAATTCAATGTGTCTATTATTGAATTTACTATCAATCTTTCATCTTCAAAACTTTGTTGATTATGCTCGGCATACGATTGAAGAAATGACAGATTACTTAAAACAAAGTAGTCTGTTTTTTCTTCAAAATTTTTCTTTCGCTCCACAGTTATATATATGGAAATAACTATAAAAATGGTAGTTGCAAAAAAACTTAAAAACCATCTTACTCGCGAAGTAATATCTAAATGTCTAAAATATCGAAGCATTTTATTATAAATTTCAAATTATAAAATCTTTTTCACTTTGTTTTTCAAACAATGGACTTGTTCTAAAATGGATACTGAATTTAGTACTAAAAAATAGTACCGAATTTTGATTGCTTAAATGTTTTGGATAAAACAAATCCTAAAACAATGTAAACTACTAAAGATATGATAGTTGCCATTGCATTATGAAACAAAAAATCGCTCTGACCTTTTGCCCCTTTTATTAAATCGGTTACATATAAAAAATTCCAAAAAAAGAAAAAAATTGTTTCCGTTACACCCAGTATAAAGAACCAAGTTCGTCTGATTTTTGCGTCTTTTGGATTTTTTCCGCCTTCAAAGGCTATCATGTTTGATACCAAATATGCCAATGCCAAAAATAGCAAGGCTATGGCTACCGATAAAATATAATTATTTGTTATTAAACCACTTAAATTACGCAAAGTATAAACATTTTCGTACATTTTGTTTTTGTATTAAAAAAAAAAACGGTTATTAAAAAAATCTAAAGTATTGTTTAGTAGTATTTTACTTTAGAATTAAAAAGTAATGAACAGCTTGTAAATGCTTTATTTTCAATATTTTAATTCTATAAAAAAACATAAACATACCATAACTATAATCTACAAATATAATAAAAAGGATTTTTATTTCAAGATTATTTTAATAAATTTTAAAAGTTGTATTTTTTTTTATTATTTTGTATTTTGATTTAGAATAATGTTTCTGTGTTAAAAATCTAATAATTAATTGATTATAAATATTAATTTTAATAAAATTAAAAAAATTTTTTTTTTATAAAAAAAATTTTTTTTCAAATAGCTCGGTATGACTAAAAATGAAATAGAAAATATTGAAATTGAACTTTTTTTGAATGCTATTTATTTGCGTTATGGCTACGATTTTCGAAATTATGCTCAAGCTACTGTAAAGCGACGAATTCGTAATATTTTATTGCATTTTTCTTATAATAATGTATCAGAACTTATTCCCAGATTACTTTACGATAAGCTTTTTTTTAAAAGCATCATTTTAAATTTTTCGGTAACCGTTTCTGAAATGTTTCGCGACCCTTTTTTTTATAAAAGCCTAAGAGAGAATGTTATACCTTATTTAAAAACGTATCCTTTTGTTAAAATTTGGGTAGCCGGTTGCGCTACCGGACAGGAAGTTTATTCGTTGGCTATTTTGCTCAAAGAAGAGAATTTTTACGAACGTGCCACTATTTTTGCTACCGATTTTAACGATATTGCCTTAAAAAAAGCCGAAGAAGGAATTTATTCCATTAAAGAAATTGCGTCTTTTGAAAAAAATTATGTGTTATCGGGTGGAAAAGCTAAATTTTCAGATTATTATATTACAAAGTACGATTCGGCTAAGTTTGATGATGCTTTAAAAGAGCGGATTACTTTTGCTAATCACAATTTGGCTTCCGATTCGGTTTTTGGAGAAATGAATCTTATTTTATGTCGTAATGTATTGATTTACTTTAATAAAGAACTTCAAAATAGAGTTTTAAACTTGTATAAAGAAAGTTTGGTAAACAACGGTTTTTTGTGTTTGGGTATAAAAGAAAGCCTTATTTTTTCTGATGTGAATGAGGATTTTGAAACCATAGATGAAAACCATAAAATTTTTCAATACAAGAAAAAATAATTTTGTATTATTAGTCTTCATTTATTAACAATTCGCCATTTTTGGTGTTAAACTGAACTTTTCTGCTCATTGTTCCATTTACATATTCCGTGTATCTTATGTTGTTCTTTTTCAGCATGGCTTGAGCTGTTTCCACATTGCGTTCGGCTACATTTTTCGATTTTCCAATGGTTATGTTAAATGAGCTGGAACCTCCTATTAAATAAGTAGTTATCTCATTTTTAGAAATTTGAAATTTTGCCAATTGTTCTATCATAAAGTTGATTGAGCAGGTTACGTACTTAAATTTTTTGTCTTTTTCTTCCAGATAGCAAGGAATAACGCACGATTCGAGGCAGGCATTATTTAAAAAATTTTCGCTTGGCAATTGAGCATGACTAAATATGGTTATTTTTTTTTTTACACTATAAAATAAAACGGTAATACATGAACCTAAAACTGTCCAAATGATTTCATCAATTTTTGAAATGTAAATCTCTCCGGATTGTACAAATACTTTTGATAAAGAGGTGTTGTTATGTAATTTATTTTCAGTTAATTGCATAAGATCGCAGTCTTTTTTACATTAATACGAATATTTGTAACAAAAGTAAACAAAAAAAAGCAAAATTCAAGTGAATTTTGCTTTTTTTTTCGTTTGAAATTGGTTTTTTTAATCTTTGTAAATTTTAAGAGCTTCTGCAAGGCATTTTACCGCATTTTTTAAATCATCTTTTTTCAAAACATAAGCTATTCGTGCTTCGTTTTTTCCCAAGCCCGGCGTAGAATAAAAGCCCGAAGCTGGTGCTAACATGACTGTTTGTTTCTCATACTCAAACTCTTCCAAGAGCCACTGACAAAATTTATCGGTATCTTTTACCGGCAATTTTATAATGGTGTAAAAAGCTCCTTTGGGCATTGGCGCGTAAACTCCTTCAATTTTATTTAATTCGGAAATTACCAAATTTCTTCTTTCAATGTATTCGTCATAAACATCTTTAAAATATTGCTGGTCAGTATCTTCGGCTGCTTCGCCCACTATTTGACCTAACCCCGGAGGACTTAAACGCGCTTGGGCATATTTTAATGCTGTAGTAATTACTTCTTTATTGCGCGAAATCAATGCTCCAACCCTTATTCCACAAGCACTGTAGCGTTTTGAGGTAGAGTCGAAAACAATAGCGTTTTCTTCAAGACCTTTCAACTCTAATACCGAAATACTTTTTTCACCATCGTAAGCAAATTCTCTGTAAACTTCGTCGGCATATAAAAATAAGTCATACTTTAATACCAATTCTTTTATTTTTTCCAATTCTGCTGCCGAGTAGATTGAACCTGTCGGATTGTTTGGGTTTACTATAATTATTCCTTTGGTTTTGGGAGTAATCAATTTTTCAAATTCTTCGATGGTCGGTAAAGCAAAATCGGTTTCAATTTTTGAGGTTATAGCTTTAATAATCACACCATTAGTGAGTGCAAAACTATTGTAATTGGTATAGAAAGGTTCGGGAATAATCACTTCGTCGCCCGCATTCAAAGTTGCATTTAGCGCAAATTGAATGGCTTCTGAACCACCGGTAGTTATCAGCACGTTAGAAAAATCTATTTCAATACCTAAGCGATTGTAATATGCTGCTACTTTTTTTCTGTATGATTCGTTTCCGGCAGAGTGACTGTACTCAATTACCTTTGTATCAATATTTTTGAGGGCTTCCAAAGCTTTTGGAGGAGTTGGAATGTCGGGCTGTCCGATGTTCAGATGATATACTTTTACACCTTTTTTTTTTGCAGCTTCGGCATAAGGAACAAGCTTTCTGATGGGCGATTCGGGCATAATCATGCCTCTTTCCGAAATTTTTGGCATTGTATTATTTTTTTAATTTAATTTTAAAAATTTCTTTTATTTTAAAATGATAAAATAAAATTTGTATTACAAATATTGAATTTTTGTTTTATTTTATCAAAAAAAGAGCTAAATTTTTGTCAAATTGTAGATATTCAATAAATTAGGTTGCTGGCTATGACTGCTTTTTTACCTAAATTTTACGACAAAGTTAGATTTTTTATTGAAATAAAAAAAATGTTTAAAGACATGAATTGCTTTGAGTAAAATCAAATTTTTATTAGTTGAGTTGAATAATTAATAAAAAGCCAAAAATAAAATTTCATGCAAAACGGATTAAAAATCTGAAATTCAATTAATTATCGAATTTCAATTCAGGCATTTTACCATCAGGAAGTTTCGGCATGGGAAAACCAACGTAAGCCTCCATAATTTCTTTTTCATATTTTTTAACGATTAAAATGTCATTTTCGGTAACAATTAAACCCGAAATTTGTTTGGTTTTTTCTAAAACCCAAGCAGCAATCGGTTTGTTTTTGTCCCAATTTTGGTTCAATTCGCTTTTAGATTTTTCCAATTCTTGTAAAGTTTTTCGGTGTTCTATTTTTATTTCTTCCGGAATGTTAGGGTCGGCAAGTATTTTTTCTATTTCGGCAATTCCTTGCTCCAGCATTGAGCCACTGCTTTCACTGAGATTTTCAAAGTGTTGCATACCCGATTCGGCTTGCAAAATGCTAAAAATGGAGCCAATTTTTGCATTCATCATCACAAAAGTTGCATAATCTTTAATGCCTCCGTTTTTAATTATCTTCTCAAAATTATTAAAAGTTTCAAGTCCTTTTTGATTGCTTTCGGGTGCAGAATTTATATTTTCGAGCATTTTCGGGGCATCTTTTCGCAAATTTTTATAAACTTCAATGTAATTTTTTACATCTTTATCAGTCAAAGGGGTGCCTTTTTCTACTACTGAGCAAGAAAATAGAAATAAAAAAAATACGAATAAAAAAATAGAAGTTTTCATGCAATATGTACGACAAAAATTTGTAGAATAAAAAAAATAAGGTTATAATTGTGT
>DYNA01000206.1 GCA_020721325.1 Paludibacter propionicigenes | reverse complement strand
TGCGTCTTTGCGTGAAAACAAAAAACCTTTGCGTCTTTGCGTCTTTGCGTGAAAAAAAAAACCTTTGCGTCTTTGCGTCTTTGCGTGAAAAAAAAAACTTTGCGTCTTTGCGTGAAAACAAAAAACCTTTGCGTCTTTGCGTCTTTGCGTGAAAAAAAAAACCTTTGCGTTTTTGCGTGAAAACAAAAAAACACTCTGCTTATAAAAAACAGAGTGGTTTGTTTAACGATTTGCAAATTGCAATTTTAATTAACAAATTATTTGATGATTTGTATTTTTTCAATTTTAGAATTTTCTGAATTTGAAATTTTTAAAAAATAAACACCCGCCGGAATTTCGGAAACATCTATGTTTTTGATGTTTTCGGTGAAAACCGAATTTAAAATTTCTTTTCCGAATACATCATACAAACTGTATTTCCAAGTTTCTAAGTTTTTTTGTTCTATATACAAAATATTTTTTACCGGATTGGGGTAAATTTTAATTTTTTCGGCGAAAGCCAAAGGCGAAATATCGGTTAAATGTATGTGAACTACACAGCTTGCTTTTTTATTGGAATCGGTGTTGGTGGCAGTAATGGTGGCAGTTCCGGCGGTTTTGCCGGTAATAATGCCTTGCGAATTTACGGTTGCTATTGATGAATGACTCGATTGCCAAGTTATTTCTTTGTTAGTGGCGTCGTTTGGATAAATATTTGCGTAAATTTGTTGGCTTTTATCTATCTCTAAATGAATGGTATCGCTGCTGAGCGAAAGGAAACTTACCGGAATGGTGTAAGTTGAAGAAACCAAATTCCATTTAAAATATTCCCAACCTTCGGGTGCTGTGCGATTGCAAGTCATGCCGCTTGTTGCGCCGTTTTCGGACGAAAAATATTTGCCATTGCTGCCTTTGATGCTGTAAATTCCGCAAAGGTTGTAAAGGTTAAATTTTTGTGAAGATTCGATGGCTGTGCCTGTGCAATAGAGTTTTTCGCCCGAAAGGGTAACGTATTTTCCATTGCCGCCTTTGAGCGCAAATTGATTGTTTCCGGCATCTACAAGGGTAAAAAGTTCGGTAGAATTGGCAGAGACTTTGTTGCAAACCAAAAGATTGCCTGAACCGCCGATGCTCACGTAAAGGTTGTTGTTTCCTTTGAGCGAAATGGTGTGCTGATAGCGCAAAACGGGGTAATTGGCTTGTTGTATTTGAGCGTTTTTGTAAATAAAATTGACCGAAACCAGATTGAAACTTCCTGCGGTGTTGGCTATTCTGATGGCTTGCGTGCCGCTTTGAGCAATGTTTACCTCGCAAGTGAGGGTTGTGTAAGAAGTCCAATTGTTGGTAAGCGACACGTTGGCAGAGCCTAAAACTTCGGTTCCGTTTGCGTTTTGAATTTGAACAATTCCGGCAGTTCCGCTGCCGTTTGCAATTCTAATTTCGGCGGTGTAAGTTCCTGTTTGTTCAATGTTTACAGTATATTTTAGCCATTCGTGCTGATTGAACCAGCCCACTTGGTAGCCGTTTGAAAGTTCGTCAGTGCAGGCTTCCAAGTCCACACCGTTGTTTCGGTATATCCAGCCTTCGTTCCAAGCGGTGTAAACATTGGTACTGATGTGAAAATCTTCCCAAGCTTGGTCGTTGTAGGCGTATCCGTTCATACCCATATCGTAGTGCGAAGCGTAAATTTTGCCCGGAATGGTTTGAGTGGCAAAGGGTTCGGTATTTCGGTTGGTAACTTGTTTTGTAACAGCGCGAAGAACTTCGGTGTTTTGAGTACAATTTTCGAGTTTTACATTTTCGGAGAGTTGTGTCAAAATATTTTTTGCCGTAAGGGCATCAAAATTGGGATTTGTACCGGCAAAATAGCTGAGTAAATCGTTGTATCCACTTGGAAAATCGGCACTTACAAAGGAATTGATGCTTTCTAATTTTTTATAAGTCCACCACGAAGAGCCAATGTTGAAGCTTTTGAAAAGTTCGGCGGTTTTAGTGAAATGGTCGTTGCTGTTTTCGCCGTGTTCACCGCACCAAATTGGTCTGTTTTGTTGGCTTCTAAGGTCGAGAACCCATTTAATGTTTGCTTGCATATTGTCAGACCAATATTTGTGAAAAACATAGACCATGTTGTTGTCCCACGCGGGAGTAAGCCCTGTGTAATCGTTTGAATACCAGTTGCCTTCGATAAAAAGAATGTGGTTGTCGTTGTTTGTACGAATGGTATCGGTAATTCGTCCGTAAAGTTGTCGAAGGGCTACGCCGCCTGAAATATCCCAAGCGGGTTCGTTGATGAGGTCGTAACCGGCTATGATGGTTTCGTTTTTGTACCGTTCGGAGAGTTTTCGCCAAAGTTTTACCGTTTTAGTTTTATTGGCGTTGCTTTCCCAGAGCGAAGGTTTTGTGTTGTCGTAGTCGCTGATGGCGTTGTTGCTTTGCCCACCGGGTGTGCCGTGCAGGTCGAGAATGGCATAAATTCCGGTGGCTTTGCAAGCGTTTAAAATTCTGTCGAGATGCTGAAAACCTTGAGTGTACCACTCGTCGGGCGCGGTCAGATTAACAAAATATTCGTAATGCAACGGAATGCGAAGGGTATTAAATCCCATTTCTTTTATTTTGTTAATGTCTGATTGAGTTACGTAATTGTTGAGCCAAGCAGTATAAAACTCGTTGGTAGCCGTTTCGCCAATTAAAGTTTTCAGCTTTTTTTTCCAAGAATGTTGGTCGGGAGCTTGCGAAGCGGAATTCATCATATAGCCTTCCATTAACATCCAGTTGCCTACGTTCATGGCATTTAAAATAACTTCTTGTTGATTGGAGCTATTGACTATTTTTTGACCGCTAACGGTTAGAAGTTGGGCAAAATTGGTTTTTTGTATAAAAAAAAGGGATACAAAAAGAAGTGTTTTGTATAAATTATGTTTCATTTGAAAATACTTTTATAAAATTTGACTAAAAAAAAAATCGTGTAAAAACTTTTTAAAAAATAGAACTTTAAATCCGTAAGTCTATTGCTTACGAATTGAGAGGCATCGTATCAATTGCTTTCAAAAATACGCTCAATTTGATAATCAACAAGCTGTTTATAAAGCTATTGATACAATGACTTGACCAACTTAAAAATTCAGTTAGATTTTAATTAAAAAAAGATTTTTGACCGAAATCTTTTCTATTAGTAAATTTCACAAAAAGTAAAATTTCTATTTTAGAATGGTACAAAATTAATGTATTTTTTTTTATTTAACTTAAATCCACAACTTTTTTTTTATTTTTTTAGAGTTAGGGTAGCAATTGTTTTCAATATACCTACCAATTACTTATTAAAAATTTGTATATTAACAGATTAAAACAATTATTTTTTGGATTTTAAGTGAAAAAAAATCAAAATTTTACTTGCGCACGCTTGTTTTTCTCATAATTTTTCGTTGCGAAGCCACACCTTCTTGCACCAATTTGGCATCTTCAACGGAATAATAAGCCGTAGGGTTGTTTTTATTCAAAATACTGATGAAACTGTTCATTTCGCGGCGTTTGATGGTACTGAAAACCATTTTTACCGGACCGTCCATGCCTTGAGCATCGACAATTGAAATTCGATAGTCATTTTCTATCAAAAGACGAATGGTTTCATCAGAATTTTTTCTAAAAACCACTCTAACAACAACAAATCCAACGGAAATTCGCTGTTCGAGGTAGATTCCGACAAAATTGCCGGTAGCAAAACCACCTGCAAACGCCATGTAACCCACCAGATTATCCACTTGTTTTAAAATTTGGCTTACCGCCAAAAGCCAAACCAGAGATTCAAAAAATCCCGCTACAAAGGCTATATGTTTAAATCCTTTGGTAGCAAATATTATCCGTAAAATTCCTATCGACTGGTCAAAAATGCGAGCCACAAAAATTAAAGCCGGCAAAATAAAATATGTGTAATATGCCGACTCGGTTAGCCATTGAAAATCCATTGTTTTTTATTTTTTTGAATATTTTTTTAGCACAAACATACGCATTATTTTTTTGAACATCAAAATATGAACATTTTAATCGGTTGCTCTAAAAAAAGTTGAATACCGATTTATTTATTTTGCTGGTAAAATGAATTTTTATAAAGTGAATAAAGTTGATTTTCAACTTCTTACTGGCTAAGGGAATAAAAATTAAACTTTTCCTTTCCTTATTCTTTATCATTAAATATCTTTTTTTTAAAATAAGTGTTTTTCGATTTTTTTCCGGCTATAAAAGGTAAATATCTGTTAATAAACCAAATAACAGGAAGCAGGAAAAGTATTTGGAGCAGAGCTAAAACGATACTTTCAAAGGTATTAAAATCAATTGATTGGTTAAAAATTATTATTACCCAAAATTTTATAAATGTTAAAGCACTTAAATGAAAGCCCATGATGAGAAGTGAATTTTCACCTATGTAGCTTAGCCATTTGATTTTTGGCAAAAAAGAAAAAATTATAAGGTAAAAAATAGAACCACTTAACCCCGAAATAAACATAAATAAAATATTGTGATAAATAGACTTTGAAATGTCAATTTTTCCATTTTGTAAGAAAAATAAAATATTGATAATAAGCATTATGGCGGCAAAAATAATTTTTTTCGGTGTATTTTTATTTTGTAAAATGTATTGAAAATATGTTGGGCGAAATAGATACCCAAAACCATAAAAAAACAAAGATGTAAAAACTAAATCGAAACTCCAAAAAAGTCGAAATGTGAGATACGAATCAGTTATAAAGGCTAAAAAAATGAGCGAAATAAGTAAAAAGATGAGTATATTTTTCTTTAATTTTGCTATAAAGTAAAAAGAAATAGAAGTTAAAAACAAACATGGTAAAAACCAAAGCGGAACACCCCAGTCCATATATTCAATGCCTCCTTGAGCGTAAAAAATGCCAAGTAAATTTTTAAAAACCGATAAATTTAATTCTCCACTTGCACCAAATTTACGACCTACAAAAAACCAAAAAATATAAAGCAAGGCTGCTATTGAGAAGTAAGGAATTAGTAGGTTTTTTGCACGTTTTTTAACAAAAAAAATGAAATCATTTTCTTTTTCACAATTAAAAAATAAGCCTGAGATAAAAAAGAAAATTGGTATATGGAAAGAGTACAAATAACTTCCTAACCAACCATAATCGTTGTGAGCTACTACAATGCAAAAAATTGCAAATGCTTTGGTTGCATCTATGGCAAAAATTCTATCTTTCATTTTCTTGAGGCATTTTATTTTTTTACGCAAAGTTTTTATAAAAAATACCAAGTTATTTTTTACAAAAAAATAGTGTATTATTTTAGTTTTTATTATGCAAAAGTAAAAAAATAAAATAACTCAACATCATTTTATTTTTAAAACAAAACCTTTATTTTAAAATTTTGTAATTTTTTTACAATCATTTTTATATTTGAAATTGATTTCATTGTAATATATATTATTTGAATTGAAAAAAGCATCTTAATATTAATTTTAACGTTCTTAAAGTATTCATTATTAGTTTATTTGTAAAAGATGTACATTTGTAATACATTTTTTTTGAAAAAAATTTGGAACTCTTAAAAAACCTTAATATATTTGCTTTCGATAAATAATGATTTTTTAACAATAAAATACTTAGAATATGAAAAAAGTTTTACTTACAGCAATTTTTTTTACATTAATGGTGTTTGTAGGCACGTTAAAAGCGCAAATTATTGATAATTTTGATACCGACAAAGGTACATTTAACAGAGGAACAGCCACAGCCGGACAAATTGCCGGAATTTTCGGCACTATACCCGAACTCGATGCCACCAAATTTGTTAGCGGCACCCAGTCGCTTAAAGTTTTATATCGCGACTACGCTGCCGGTTCAGCTCCAACCGACAACAATTGGTACGACCGTTTTTTATCCGATGCCGACGTTGCAACTGCCAAGAATTTATTAAATGCCAAAACCGGTTACATTGGTTTTTGGCTCGAAACTTCTACAGCCCCTATCGGTGCTAAAGTATCTCTTTTATTGAAAGATGTAGGAACTGTAAGTTACTATGTGCAATCAATTAAAAAAGATGTAATAAATGATGCCGGAGTTTTCAAAATGTACGAATGAGACATGACCGACAAAGACCAATGGGGCGACAGGACAGACCAAAATGGTACAATCGTTTTGGGCGGTAGCGGCGGACAATTTAATGGCACTGCGCTTCACATCAACGCCATTATTTTCCAAGCACCCGCCAATTCGGCTGATTGGACTTTGAATTTAGACGATGTAGGAAGACATGACGAAGCTCGCGACCAAAATACAGGCTTTAACTATTTAGTTTTTAACATGATACAAATGTATCCAACTGTTTTTGAAAGCCATGTAACCCTACAATTGAATTTAGAAAAATCAAAAAGTTTAGAAATTCAAATCTTTGATTACCAAGGTCGTCAAGTGATTTCGAAAAGCATAGAAGCCTTAGCCGGAGCTACTTATCACACTTTCGATATGTCGCAAATGGCTTCGAGCCTTTACGTAGCCAAGATTAAGGGCGAAAACATCAATCAAAGCATTAAATTGGTTAAAAAATAATCTTTTGATTGCTTAAAAAACTCTTTTTATAAAAACATTTCAAAAATAAATTTTACATTCTTTATTTTTAAGAAAATATTTATAAAAATGAAATAAAGTAAAAAGGTTTTTTGAAAAGTTTTTTCTTTTTTTATAAAATAAAAAATTAATTATAGTAATTACATAAAATTTCATGAAAAAACAAACATTTTTAAGTTTTCTATTTGTTTTATATCTCTTTTCGATACCATTTTTTGCAAAAAGTCAAAATGAAATTGCAATTAATAAAATAGAACAAATTAAAGAAATACAAACAGGCTACAATGTTTTTTTTTCGCCCAAAGGCGATAATTTATTTTTTACAAGCATTGAAAATGATGGATTGTCTGTTTATAATTTCAAAAGTAAAAAAGTTTTAACACTTAATTCCGATTTAG
>DYNA01000205.1 GCA_020721325.1 Paludibacter propionicigenes | reverse complement strand
AATTTATTTTTTTTTTTAATAAAATGATTATCTTTGCATTTTAAAATTTTTCCTAACAATTTTTTTTTATAGAAATATGAATACATGGTTTGAATGCAAAGTAAAATATACAAAAACAGACGAAAATACGGGCAAGGATAAAAAAGTAACCGAACCGTATTTAGTTGATGCCGTATCATTTACCGAAGCCGAAATGCGAATGAACGAACAAATGAGTCAAATAATAAGCGGGGAATTTTCGATAAACGATATAAAACGAGTAAATTATACCGATGTTTTTAATTACGAAGAAGGCGACCGATGGTTTAAATGCAAAGTAACTTTTGTGGACATAGACCAAGCCAGCGGAAAAGAAAAAAAAGTAAGCAATTATATGTTGGTTTTAGCCGACGACATTGACCAAGCTTACGACCGTCTGCAAGAGAGTTTGTCGGAAATGATTGTGCCTTTTGAAGTGCCGAGCATAATGGAAAGTCCGATAATGGATATTTTTCCGTACTTTGATGGCGAAAAAGACATTAAAACCGAAATTCCAAGCAATTTACGCCCACTAACAGATTCGGAATACGAACAATTGCATAGCGAAGAAGAAGTTTTAACTTCAGATGAAGATTTTAATGAAAATAATGACGAAATTACTGAATTTTAATTTCATCAAAAGCAAAAAATAGATAAATTTCTATTTTAAACTATTTTTTAATTTTTTTTTTTTGAAAAAAAAGGTAAAATAAGAAAGTGGAATTTGTTCTGCTTTCTTTTTTTTATATATAGAAAATACAACCGATTTAAAATAATTTTTCCCCATTTTTATTTTATAATTTTTTTTTTTTTGTAAAATAAATAAAAAAAAATTAGTATATTTGAAAAAAAAAATATAAATTGCTGTTTAAAAAACTTTTTACTAAAAATTTTTTTTAGAAAATAATGGAATTAAATAACTTAAAATTTAATAATTATGAAGAAAAAATTTATCTCAAAACTTGTATTGAGTTTACTGTTTGCCATTTTACTACAAAAGGTTTCTTGGGGACAGGTTATTGAAGCCGGAACGAACCAAACAAATTGTAATTTTACGGCAACGCTTGAAGCCACTGCCCCTGGTACTGGTTTTTATGGTGTGTGGAGTGTAAATGCCGGATTTGGTGCTTTTGTTGACAATTCCAATCGTAACACGGTCGTTAATTCGGTGGCATTCGGAAATAATATTTATCGTTGGACAGTTTATACCGATGCTGGTGCTTTACAAGGCACTGATGACGTTACCATAACCAACAATTTAAAAGAAGCCAATGCCGGAACGGATATGAATATTTGTATGGATAATACCGTCTTAAATGCCATGAACCCATCACCCGGAACAGGTAGTTGGGGTACTCAAAGTGGTAGCGGAACTTTTACAACTCCTGCTCTTTACAATACTTCGGTTACTGACATTGGGCTTGGTACAAATACATACCAATGGACAGTTACTCACATGACTTGCAATTCATCTGATAATGTAGTAGTTACAAACAACTCAGTAACTGCCGACGCGGGTACGAGTATGACTATCTGCACCAATTCAACCGTTTTAGCAGCCAGCAACCCTTCACCCGGAACAGGTATGTGGACAATACTTGGTGGTGGTGGTAACTTTGTTAATGCCAATATGTACAACACGCCAGTTGATAATATTCCACTGGGTAATTCTACCTACCGCTGGACGATTGAAAATTCTGGTTGCACAGATGATGCCGATATTACAGTAACCAATGATGGAATACTTGCCCATGCCGGAACGGATATTGAAATTTGTACCACGTCAGCAATTCTCACCGGAAACGACCCATCACCCGGAACAGGACTTTGGGAAGTAATGAGTGGTAGCGGAATATTTACAAACAATTTGCTCTACAATACTCCGGTAACCGGTGTAGGACTTGGAACAAATACATACAAATGGACTGTTTCTAACAATTCATGTACAAATAATGATAATGTTTACGTAACAAACAACTCAGTAACTGCCAATGCCGGAACAGACCAAGATATATGCACAAACAGTACCATCTTAGACGGAAATATGCCATCGGGAGGAACAGGCACATGGTCTATTGAAACCGGAACAGGTAGTTTTAGTTTTCCAAATCAATACAATACTCAAGTTACAAGCATTGTGCCGGGTAACAATGTTTACAAATGGAGAATTGAAAATGGAACCTGTTTTGCCGAAGACTTTGTAACGATAAACAACAAAACTCCATTTGTTGATGCCGGACCGGATTTGGAAATTTGCTCAAACACAGGTACTTTGATGGCAAATATACCGCAAGGTGGTGCTACAGGTCTATGGAGCGACCCTTTTTCGGCGGGTGTTGCTTTTGACGATGCAGCTAATCACAATACTTCGGTAACGAATTTTCCGCAAGGAACAACTACTTTGCGTTGGACAATTACCAATTCACCCTGTTTTGAAGACGATGATGTAACCGTTACAAATAACCAAATAACATCTATTGATGCCGGAACAGACCAAGATATATGTGCTTTTAGTTCGAGTTTAACCGCATCTTCGTTACTTGGAGGACAAACCGGTTTCTGGGCAGTTATAAATGGAAAAGGACTTTTAGCTAACCCAACGGCTAATTTTACTCCTGTTTCTTTAATTGGCTTAGGCATAAATGAATACAAATGGACTGTTCAAAAAGGCAATTGTACTCAGGCAGACATTGTAAGAATAACCAATCATTCACCCGAAGTTTATGCCGGAGACGACCAAGCGGTTTATGATGTATTTGCTACCAATTTGCAAGGCAACATGCCTCCCGCAGGTACAACCGGCGTATGGTCTAAAATAAGCGGCGGCGGTATGTTTGGTAATACAGCAGAGCCTACAACACCCGTAACCGCTTTATTAGCAGGCGAAAATGTGTTCCGTTGGACAATTACGCCCAACAGCGGTTTATGCAATGGAATTCCTTATACCGACGATGTTTTGGTTACGGTAGGTGTTACTCAAACCATTAGCATTCCAACAACTTGGGTAACAATTCCACCAACCATAACCGAATTTGATAAAATCATAGTAGAAGATGTTTTTAATTTAGAAGTTCCAACAGCCCAATTTTCAGAAATCTACTTAGGTGCGGGCGGATTAATGACCATAGGAAACGATGCAAAAGGAGTAACCAACGTAACAGTAAAAGGCTTAACCATTGAACCCGACCCAGCAAAAAATTCAAAAGGAACAGCCAGTTTACGAATTACTACCGGAGGTTCACTTACGATTGAACCCGACCCAGCCAAAAAAGGATTTACTAATTTCGTTGGCTCAGGTGGCTCGCTCACCATAGAACCCGACCCCGCACGCAAAGGCGCACAATTTACGCTCACAACCGGCACCAGCATGACCGTTGCTTCCGGCGGCTCGCTCACCATAGAACCTGACCCAGCCAAAAACAGCAAAGATGTAAATACCGTTAACATAGAAGAAGGTGCTGTATTTACTTTAGAAAAAGGAGCAAAACTTATTAATTTAGATGCCTCACAAAGAGTTTCGGGTATTGTAAACTACGAATTAAGTTTCCCATACGATACATGGAATTTTTTCAGCTCGCCAGTAGAAACATCAACCGTAAATGTATTTGAAGGTGCATATATGTTTAGCTACTTAGAAAATACAAACTCTTGGAGAAATTTGGCTTGGAACGATGTTTTAGACCCATTAAAAGGAGTAATTCTAAAATACAAAAGTGCAAAACCCGCTGTAGAAAAAGAAGTTACATTTACCGGAACTCCAAGTGGTGGAACCATCTCGAATGCCTTGAATTTAACAGGTTCTCCCCTTACAAACGGTTACAATTTGGTTGGAAATCCCTACTCTGCTCCTATTTATTGGAACAAAACCACAGGATTCGACAAAACAAATACCACCGGTATCATGTATTCTTGGAATGGAGTAACTTACAGCACTCACAATGGAGCTGTTGGAACACCCGAAGTATTTTTACCAATGATAGAAACTACACAAGCTTTCTTTGTGCAATCCACAAACGGTGGAGTTTTTAAAGTTTTCCCCGAAGCACAAATTGCACCAGCCAAAAAAGAATTGCCCAAAGAACCAACCGACATCATTCGATTTAAAGTAAACAATGGCGAATTAAAAGACGAAATAGCCGTTTACTTTAACGAAAACGCAAGCACAAACTACGATTTGCAAATCGATGCCAACAAATTTATGGAAAGTTCAGACGATGCCCAAAACAGCATTTTCTACCCACAAATTTATACCCTCACTCCGCAAGGCAACAAATTAACCATCGATGCCTTAAATATGGAAACCTTTGATAATGTGAGCGTTCCAATCGGAATAAACATTAATACCTCAGCCGATTTAAAACTCACAGCCTTCGGATTTGAACAATTTGACCCACAAGTTTCTTTATTTTTAGAAGACAACCAAAGCCAAACAATTCAAGACTTACGTCAAAATCCAACGCTCACGTTCAAATCCAGTGTCGGAGCTACCGAAAATAGATTCGTGTTACACTTCACAAAAGGAACAACCCAAGTTGAAAACTCGGAAGAAACTTTATTCAACGCCTTTGTTTACCAAAAATCCATTTATGTAAATTTAGGAAATGAAAACAATGCGCTGTTAGAAGTTTTTGATGTAGCCGGAAAAAAAGTTTTAAGCCAAAAACTCCAAAATTCAGGTCAAAACATTATTGCAACCGATTTGCAACAAGGAAATTATATTGTAAAAATATCAAATGATAAAACTCTAAAAAGCCGGAAAATTTTTATAAAATAAATTTTTACGGTAAAAATTAAAAAAAAATTGAAAGGACGGTTGTAAAATCGTCCTTTTTTTATATATTTGTTTTTTAAAAAAAAGAAAACAATGACCATAAAAAAAACAATTTTTATTCTCTTTATTGCATTTTCACTTGCTTTTTTACAAACAAAAGCCCAAGTGAAAAGCGATAGTTTAATAAAAGAACTCACTAAAGCTCAAGAAGATACAAACAAAGTAAACTTGCTCAACATTATAGCCTACGAACTGCGAACTGCCGACAAAGAAAAGGCGATAAATTATGCCCAAGAAGCCGTAAAACTTTCGGAAAACCTTGATTTTGAGAAAGGTAAAGGAAATGCTTATCGAAACATAGGCACCATTTATTATGTAAATGCCGATTACGAAAAAGCATTAAAAAATTATGAAAAAAGTTTGGAAGTTACCTTAAAAATTGATGATAAAATAGGAAGCATAAAAGCCTACAACAATTTAGGAAATATCTTTTACGTGCAAGGAAACTACAACAAAGCCCTCGAAAACTACTTTCAAAGCCTTAAACTCAGCGAAGAAATAAAAGACCAAACCGGAATAGCCCGTTCGTACAGCACCATAGGTTTGGTTTATTACTCGCAAGAAAATTACAACGAAGCCTTAAAAAACTTTTTTAAAAGCCTCAAAATCAGCGAAAAATTAAACGACAAATCAAGTTTAGCCACCATCAATTACTACATTGGAGTAATTAACCAAGATGAGAAAAAATTTGATGAAGCTTTAAATTTCTTTCATAAAAGTTTAGAAATAAGCATTTTAATAAAAAAAGACCGTCAAGTAGCTACATGCTACGAATCGATAGGAAACGCATATTTATCAAAAAAAGATTACGAAAAAGTTTTACCGTATTATGAAAAAAGTTTGGCTTTGCACCAAAAAATGAACAACAAGCTCGGAACTGCCAATGTTTTAAGGGGTTTCGGCTCATATTACTTAGCAGCAAAAGATTATCCCAAAGCTATAAAATATTTAGAAGACGCCATGAAAATTTCACACGATTTAGGTGTTTTAAACAACATCAAAGCCATAGCCGGAGATTTAAGTATAGCCTATTCTCAAATGAAAAATTACAAGAAAGCTTTTGAAAATCAGGTACTTTTCAAAAATATGTCCGATAGTTTGCGCAACGAAGAAAATACCAAAAAAATTACCGAACTCGGTATGCAATACGAATTTGACAAACAAAAAAAATTAAACATCATCGAACAACAAAAGAAAGATGCCATTCAAGCCGCCGAACTCAAACGCCAAAAAAGTTTCCGAAATTTTCTACTTTTAGGATTTGGATTAATATTTTTATTTGTCATTTTTTTATACCGAAGCAATCAATTTAAACAAAAAGCAAACGCATTACTTTCGGCACAAAATGCTGAAATTCAGCGAAAATCGGAAAATCTTAAAAAAGCAAACGATGAAATTTCGCACAAAAACCAGCAAATTACCGATAGCATCAATTATGCCAGCCGCATACAAACGGCTATTTTGCCACCGGAAGAATTTTTTAAAGACAATTTCCCCGATTATTTTATACTTTTTAAACCCAAAAATATTGTAAGCGGTGATTATTACTGGTTTATAGAAAAAAATAATAAAGTATTTGTAGCGGCAGCCGACTGTACCGGACACGGTGTTCCGGGAGCTTTTTTGAGCATGCTTGGCATCTCATTTCTTTACGAAATTGTAAACAAGCGAGCCGAAATTACTACCGGAGAAATTTTGAACACTTTGCGTGATTACATTAAAGAATCGCTCCGTCAAACCGGCGATGCCAAAGAACCCAAAGACGGCATGGACATTGCGCTTTGCGAAATAGATTTCAAAGAAATGACCCTAAATTATTCCGGCGCACACAATCCAATGGTCATTTTCAGAAAAGCCCTTAACCAAATAGAAGAATTGGAAGCCGACAAAATGCCCATTGCCATTTACAGAAAAGAACGCCCTTTTGTTACAAAAAGCGTTAAAATAGAACACGGCGACAGAATCTATTTATTTTCAGACGGTTACGCCGACCAAATTGGAGGTGAAAAAAATCATAAATACATGCGCCGCCGCATGAAAGATTTATTTTTGACTATGAATTTAGAAAAAATGAGCATGCCACAGCAAAAAATAAAATTAGAAACCGAATTTCAAGAATGGAAACAAAAAAACGAACAAGTGGACGATATTTTAGTAATGGGAATAAAAATTTAAAAATTTTGTTTTAA
>DYNA01000204.1 GCA_020721325.1 Paludibacter propionicigenes | reverse complement strand
CAATTTAACAATTTAACAATTTAACAATTTAACAATTTAACAATTTAGCAATTTAGCAATAGAAATATGAACAAATTTTTCAAACTTTTTTTTACAATACTTTTTAATTTACTATCAATTAGTATGTTAGCCCAAGATGGTTCTGAAGCGTCATTTTTTGGAAAAGGTTTTCTTTTTGGCTTTTTACTATTTGTTTTATTCTTTGCCATCATATTAACCATCTTTGTACTCGGAGGCGGTATGCTTTGGACACGCGCCATGCTTTCACGTGTTCGTATAAGCTGGTGGCACATTATGTATTTGAGGTTCAAGCGTATTCCTCAAGATTTGATTGTAAACACCATGATTAAGGCTCGCGAAGCAGGCATTACGCTCACTACCGCCGAAATGGAATCGCACTATTTAGCCGGAGGAGATGTTAAAAATGTGGTGGAAGCATTAATAGCCGCTCAAAATGCTGATAAAGAGCTTACTCCCGATTTAAAATTAAACCTTACTTTTGCCATAGCAGCAAGCATTGATTTAGCTAAATACAACATTTTGAAAGCTGTAGAAGAAGCCACTCACTACAAAGTGATAGAAACACCGCCCATTAGAGGTTTTGCTAAAGACGGAATAGAAGTTACCATGCGTTGTAAAGTTACCATACGCCCCAAGATACGCGAAATTGTTAGCGGTGCAGGCTCAGAAACTGTTTTGGCACGAATAAACGAAGCCGTAGTTTCGGAAGTTGGACGTTTGGAAACTCACTATAAAATTCTTGAAAATGCCTTTTTAGTGGCAGAACACGTGCAAGCTCGCGAAGGTTTAATGGACGGAACGGCTTACAAATTGGTTTCGGTCGATTTATCCGATATAGAAGTTGGGCGCGATTTACATGCCGAACTTGACATTGAGCGCGCTCACGCTGCCAAAGCCAAAGCCGAAGCCAAAAAAGCCGAAGCCATCACACGCGAGCAGGAAGAAATAGCCAACGCTCAGGAAGCCAAAGTTAAGCTTATTCAAGCCGAAACCGAAGTGCAAAAGGCTATGGCGGCGGCTTTTTTAGACGGTAAACTTTCCATACACGATTACCACAACATGCAAAACACCGAAGCCGACACCAAAATGCGCGAAAGCTTGGCAAACAAAAAGCATTAAATTCTATGGTTAAATGGTTAAATGGTTAAATTGTTAGACTTGTTGTAAATTCATATTCAGTGATTTATAATCTATTTACGGTCTGACCGGCTTGTCCGGTCTGACCGATGCTATTCATCATCCGTCAGACCGGACAAGCCGGTCAGACGGAAGTTTAATAAACAATCTAATTTGTAGTATAAAAATTTGTAAACTATTGAAATTCAATTTACTACAAGTCTGTTATTTGTCCCTTTTTTTTAAAATTTAGTTTTTAAAAAAAATTTAACAATTTAAAAATTTAACAATAGAATTAAAATATTTTGTAAATCAATTCTACATTAAATTGCAATGCTAAATGTTTTCTATCTAAAGGATTGGCGTACAAATAGTTAAGGTAATAAAGATAATAAGCATTAACTTTGTCGGGAGATATGTTCAAAATATTTTCATTTTTCAAATCATACAAATTGTAAGATGCTGAAGAATAAATATTTAACCGAAATTTTGGCGAAATGTAATAATTAAAATCTAAATAAGTAGAAGCATTTACGATTTTGCCTTCCGTACTAAAAATGTTATTATCGACATTGCCTTTGTCTAAAAATTGAAGATAGTTGAGCGAATAGCTCCAATTAAAGTTTGTACGAGTGTTTGGAAAATATCCTAAACTTTGACTAAATTCTAATTGCAAATTTGGAAGTACATAATTAATATCGGAATTTGAAAAATTTAATATTTTGGAATTGATGTAACCAAAATAAGCATTCAAAGCAATTGAATTTTGCCAGAAAAAGTTAATCGGTTTTTCATGTTTTAGTTCTAAACCGGCATTTAAAATAAATGCACGCACATCTTTTTCTTCAATGTACTGATTGTTATCAAATTTATTGTATGAAAGTGAATATCCGGGCTGCAAAGCTACCGACAGCCGAGTTCCGCTGGCGCGCGTAAAATTTGCATAATTCCAAAAATCGATCAAAGTAGCAAAATAACTGGCATCACTTTGTAAAACATAATTTTTTGAAACCAAAAACGAATCGAGAGAAACGATGTCGGCTATTTTTTTCAAACGTGAATCAAAATATCTTTCGTTTTTCAAATGCGAAATTAGGCTTGCAAATTCTATAATTTGCTGGTCTGTTTTGTCGGTTGTCATTCGATTCACCTTTGCCAGTTCGTCGATAATGTAAATGGCTTGACAGGCATCGCCCACCGACTCAATACGACCTATTCCTGCTTTCAAAGGCAAATTTAGCATTATAAGATGTTGATTATTAACATTTTCTTCTTCTGGTTGATTATTTTCGCTTTCATTACTAAAATGATGCAAATAATTATAATAAACAGAAGCATCGGTTTCGTAAAAAAAATTCTTATCAAAATACACTCTGTTTGTCAATTCATAGCTTATACGTGAGTTCAAAAAATTGCTCTTGTAATTTGAATTTTCTACATATTTTCTTTTATTCCAATCGTTTGAAAATGTGGAATTTAATTGCGAAGTGCGTTGATATTTGGCGGTATTCAAATAAGTAATGTAATTGATTTGCCAATCGCTATCGAAAGAAGATAACTTTATATTTTGGTCGTTTTCGGTTTGCGAATCGAAACTATTTGCTAAATTAAAATACGTTTCGAGCGAAGAACGTTTCAAATCAGGAAGAGCATATTTTGATAAATCAAAATCTTTAATTTGCGCAAAGCCATTATACACAATTCCAATTGTGAGGATTAATAATTTTAGTTTTAATTTCATCTTTTAAAATGTTTTAATAATTAAATAATATGTTGAAAAAAATATAATAATTTAGAAGTATTTATCTGTAAAAATAATTTTAAGTTTGCAAAATTAAAAAAAAAATGTAGCTTTTTATTTAATTTTTGTTAAAAAAAGTATTCAAGATTTCAATTTCTTTATTTTTGTTTCTTAAATTCTTTGAGAAAAATTGCAATTAATTTTGTTCAAAAATAAAATCATTGAAAAACTTTTTTTAAAATCTTTTTTGCAAAAAAAATGTCTGTTTAAATATACACAAAGAACAAATTTTGTTTTTCAAACAAGTTTTTCTATTTTTTTTAAAATTTTACCATAAAACTTTTTTTAGTTCGGCATTTTTTTTAGTTATAAAATTTTTCTTATTTTTTTTGAAAAAAAATATACTTTTGTCAATTAAATTTTTTTTTTAATTTTTTATACTCATACATTCGGTTTTATTTTATTTATACTGCAAACGGTTTATTATTTAATTTTTCCAAAGTTCTAAAACTTTGGAAAAGTTGTAGTTACGCAATAATAAATCTTAAAATTTATCCCGTTTTTAGTATAGATTAATTAAATTACAAGCAGACAAGAAAATATATCCGTTTTTTTAACTTTTTGAAGTATAAAATACTAATTTTTTATAAAGAATAACAAATAAATGAGTCATCAAGGAATAGAAATTTACACTGACGGTGCGGCTTTGAACAATCCGGGAGCGGGCGGTTACGGCATAGTGATGATGTGGAGAAAGCATCGCAAGGAAATTGCCGAAGGATATAAATTTACAACCAACAACCGTATGGAGCTTTTGGCAGTGATAGTGGCTTTGGAAACGTTAAAGTCTGAAGGCAGCGAAGTTACTATTTATTCCGACTCGCGCTATGTGGTAGATGCCATTGAAAAAAAGTGGATATATGCTTGGCGAAAAAAGGGTTACACTAAAATTAAAAATCCCGATTTGTGGAAACGTTTCATGGAAATTTATCCAAAACACATTGTAAAAATGGTTTGGGTAAAAGGACACGCGGGAATTACAGAAAACGAACGTTGCGATTTTTTAGCCAATCAAGCCGCACTTCGCCCCAATAGACTTGAGGACACCGAGTATCTTAATTCGCTAAAAAATGATGAAGGTGATATGGATTTATAATTTTTTATTCTCCTTTTTATTTTCAGCTTTTCAAAGGTATCGTTCGCTAAGTATTTATATAATTCACTAAATATCAACAAAATAATACACAAAAACAATGTTTCTTTCTGGTCTGTTTATTTTGTGCATTCGTGCAAAAAAATAATGAATTATTCTAAAAAAACTTGTAAATAACTTTTTTTCAGTTCAGTACATCAATATTTTGATTTGAATGAAAAAAAACTCTGCTGTAAAACTTTGTGAAACTCTGCGAGAAATGAAAAATATAAATTCTCGCAGAGTTTCGCTAAGTGAAACGCAAAGCTTCTTCTCCTGAAAAAAAACATCAATCGGCTATAACAAAATCGAGCTGTTTGCGTTCCATGTTGGCTCTAACTATCTGAATTTCAATAGCATCGCCCAATTGAAAACGGCGTTTTTTGCTTTTGCCTTGAATAACATAATTTTTTTCATCAAAAACATAAAAATCATCTTCCATCTCGCGAAGCGAAATCATGCCTTCGATTTTAAACTCATTGATTTCTACATAAATACCCCATTCTGTTACGCCCGAAATAACTCCTTCATACACGTTGCCTACTTTGTCTTTCATAAATTCTACGGCTTTGTATTTCGTTGACGACCTTTCGGCAAGAGCCGCACGGTTTTCCATATCGGAGGAATGCTTGCAACGCTCCGAAAAATAAGGCTTATTGCCCGATTTTCCTCCGTTGATGTAATCAAACAACAAACGATGCACCATCATATCGGGATAACGCCGAATGGGCGAAGTGAAATGCGTGTAATAATCGAAAGCCAAGCCATAATGCCCAATGTTGTCCACATCGTATATTGCTTTTGCCATCGAACGCACGGCAAGAGTTTCTATTAAATTGGCTTCGGTTTTTCCAACTACATCTTTCAAAAGTTTGTTGATAGAAACCGTAATTTCTTGGCGCGAAGCCAAATTCAGAGAATAACCGAATTTTTTTATAAATTCTGAAAAATTAATCAATTTTTCCATATTTGGCTCATCGTGAACGCGATACACAAAAGTTTTGGCTTTCGATTTGTCTTTTACTTTGCCAATGGATTGCGCTACACGTTTGTTTGCCAAGAGCATAAATTCTTCGATTAACTTATTGGAATCTTTCGATTCTTTAAAGAAAACCTGCAAAGGTTTTCCGGTTTCATCAATTTCAAATTTCATTTCAATGCGGTCGAAGGAAATCGAACCGTTTTTGAAACGCTTTTCGCGAATTTTTTTTGCCAAAAAATCGAGTTTTAAAATTTCATCAACCCATTCGCCTTCTTTGGTTTCAATGATGGTTTGGGCTTCTTCGTAAGTAAAACGGCGATTGGAATTGATAATGGTTTTTCCAAACCATTCGTTCACTATTTTTGCCTCGTCGGTGAGTTCAAAAACCGCCGAAAAACAAAGTTTGTCTTCATTGGGTTTCAACGAACAGATTCCATTCGACAACCTTTCGGGAAGCATGGCTACGGTTCTATCGACCAGATAAACCGATGTTGCGCGTTTGTAAGCTTCTTCGTCTAAAATAGAATCGGTTAAAACATAGTGAGTTACATCGGCTATGTGAACCCCAACTTCGTAATTTCCATTTTCGAGAACTCTGTAAGACAAGGCGTCGTCAAAGTCTTTGGCATCAACGGGGTCGATGGTAATGGTGGTGATGTTTCTAAAATCTTTTCGCTTGTCTATTTCTTCTTGCGAAATTTCATCGCTAATGAGTTCGGCAGCTTGCAAAACTTTTTCGTCAAAATGATAAGGCAATTCAAATTCGGCAAGTATGGCGTGCATTTCGGTTTCGTTTTCGCCGGCTTTGCCCAAAACTGTAATAACTTCGCCTACCGGATTTTTTCCGCGCTCGTTCCATTCAATTATTTGAGCAATAACTTTATCGCCATTTTGAGCATTGTTGAGTTTTGCTTTTGGAATAAAAAGGTCGGTATTAAGGCTTTTGCTATCGGGAATCATAAAAGCAAAGCTATCGGAAACTTCCATTGTTCCCACAAAATATTGCTTGGCACGTTTTAAAATTTGCACCACTTCGCCTTCAGGATTTTGATTTTTGCGCAAAGCATAAACATATACTTTCACTTCGTCTCCGCCCAAAGCACCGCGCAAGTTGCGTTGCGAAACAAAAATATCTTTCAATTCTCCTTGACAAACAATGTATGCCGAACCTTGAGCGGTTAAATCTACAATACCGGTTAAATATCCGCTTTGTTTGAAAAGACGGTACTTTCCGTTATGAACTTCCTCAATTTGCTTTTCCTTTTTAAGCTCCGAGAGAAGTGCCGCAATTTGATGTTTAGTGGTAATGTCATTAACCTCTAAACGTTTAGCCATTTGTTTGTAATTAAAAACCGCGTTGGGTTTTTTTGCAAAAATATTCAAAATGGATTGCTTCAACTGACTGTTGGTGTAAGCAATCACTTTTTCCTTATTTTTTTTCGACATTTGTACGCTTTTTTTAAAATTTTGTTTTTCTACAAAGATAATTTCTATTTTTATTTTTTTGTAAAAAAAATCATATTTCTTTGGTTTAAAAAAAATAATTTGTTTTTTTTGTTGAAAAATATCTACTTTTGATAAATTTGTGGAGTTAAATATTTTATTTTCAATAAATAAAAAAAAGTCATAAAAAAGCACGTATAAAATGAAAACAAAATTGATTTATCTTCTTTTATTTCAATATATTACTGCTTTCGGTCAAACAAATTCAGCCGACAGTTTGGAACGTGCAATGCTTAAAATGGAAAACGACACCAACAAAGTAAAGGCTTTAAACGAAGTTGCTTTTTTGTTTTACCAAAAAAATCCTACAAAAACCATTCAATATGCCAAAGAATCGCTCAAATTAGCTAACAAACTGAATTTCAAAACCTATTCTTATCAATCGTACAATGCTTTAGCGGCGGCATATTGGGTCAAAGGCGATTATACTTTGGCAATTGATTTTTTGTTAAAAAAAATTAAAATTTTAGAAAAAAATAATAATTTACAAGAGCTTAGCCTAAGTTACTTA
>DYNA01000203.1:4889-7123 GCA_020721325.1 Paludibacter propionicigenes | reverse complement strand
TATTGAAACGAGTGTCTTATTTTTATAAAATTTTGACAAAAATTTACAGTAACAAATATTTTATAAATTAAAAAAAGCATTCGTTACATAAATTAATTACTAAATTTAGCTATTTTTTCAAAAATGTAATTTTTCTCTTTTTTTTCTTTTTTTTAAAAATAGTATTTTATTACTGAAATAAACAACTGATTTGCCTTTTTTTTGCATAAAAAGCCTTTTTTTTGTAAAAAAAAGTAAAAGCGTAAAAAATGAAATAAAATTTTTTTTTTTTACAAAAAAAATATCTAATTTTATCTAAAATTAAAAAAAAGTATAAATCAATTCATTAACTATGGCAAAAGTACTTATCTTAGGCGCGGGTATTTCGGGGCATACCGCAGCGCAAATTGTTAAGCATCAGCTCGGTAAAAATCACGAGGTGGTAATGGTAAGCCCAAACAGCAATTATCAGTGGGTTCCGTCTAATATTTGGGTTGGAATAGGTTTAATGACGACCGACCAAGTAAAATTTAAGTTAGAACCTGTTTATAAAAAAATGGGCATTGAATACAAACAAGCAATGGGCATTTCCATTCACCCCGAAGGAAATGCAAATCATTCTAAACCTTTCGTAACCATTAAGTCTGTAACGCCCGAAAAAAATGGAGAAATTGAAGAAGTAGAGTACGATTATTTAATCAATTCTACCGGACCCAAACTCAATTTTGCTGCTACTGAGGGACTTGGACCTGACAAATTTACTAATTCCGTTTGTACTTACGACCATGCAGACCATGCTTGGAAAAATTTGCAAAAGGCTTTTGAAAAAATGAAAAACGGTGAGCGACAAATCTTTGTTGTAGGCACCGGACACCCAATGGCAACTTGCCAAGGGGCTGCTTTTGAATACATTCTCAACATTAGAGCCGAACTTGAAAAACGTAAACTTACCCATTTAGCCGATATGTGGTGGATAAGCAACGAGTACGAAGTGGGCGATTTTGGTATGGGTGGTGCTTACATTCGTAAGAACGGCTATGTTACGCCAACTAAAATTTTTACCGAATCCATTCTCAAAGAGTACAACATTCGTTGGATAAAACGTGCAGGAGTTAAAAAAGTTGATGCTCAGTTTGTTTATTATGAAGATTTGGAAGGCGAAAACCATCAATTGGCTTATGATTTTGCCATGTTAATTCCGGCATTTGCTGGTTCGGGCATGAAAGCTTTTGATAAACAAAATGCGGAAATTACCGATAAACTTTTTGCTCCAAATGGCATGATGAAAGTTGATGCCGATTACAGCAAAAAGGAATTCTCCGATTGGAAAGCCTCCGACTGGCCTTCGATTTATCAAAGTCCGGCTTATGAAAACGTTTATGCCACTGGAATAGCTTTTGCGCCACCGCATGGCATGTCGAAACCAATGGTAAACAAAAACGGTATGAGCATTACGCCTACGCCTCCGCGTACAGGTATGCCTTCCGGTGTTATTGGTAAAATTGTAGCTCAAAACATTGCCCATCAAATAAAAACCGGACGAAAAGAACACCCCCACAAAGCCTCAATGGCACGCATGGGTGCGGCTTGCATCGTTTCGGCAGGTTACGGAATACGCAAAGGAAAAGCAGCCGTTATGACCGTTTTCCCGATTGTTCCCGATTGGGAAAAATACCCGAAATGGGGGCGCAACATCAATTATACCGTAGGCGAAGTTGGTTTAGCCGGACACTGGCTCAAGCTTATTTTGCATTACGCTTTCATGTACAAAGCCAAAGCAAAACCTTTCTGGTGGCTTATACCCGAATAGAAATTACCAACTTTTTTTAATAAAAAAATTTTCATAACGAAAAATTTAAAATTAATAATTTTGTAAAAAATGAAAGCTATAAATAAAACCATTCCATACAGCGAACAGTCTTTTGGAACAGAACCTCAAGGCTTAGTAAAATTTATGCGAACCTGCATACTTTGGCAATTCTGGCGTTTTTTGGTGTTGAATTTTAAAATAATGAAAATCATAATTGGCGGTCATAGTTAATTGAAAATCAAATATATCCGCTAAGTTTTTTAAAAAAAGCTTGGCGGATTACATTACTATTTTTTTTGTTTGAAATTCAAATGAAAAACAAACTTTAGGACAAAAAAAAGAGGCTTCTTGTAAAAAGAAAGCCTCTCGCTTAAAAAAAATTAACCAATCATTGAAAAAATTAGAATCTTCCATATCCTTTACCGCCACCATTGCAGTTTCCTTT
>DYNA01000203.1:0-4789 GCA_020721325.1 Paludibacter propionicigenes | reverse complement strand
TTTGGCACGCAATTCGCCCATTTCGTTGCGGTGAGCAAGCATTTCTTTTTGATGCGTGGCACGTAGTTTTTCAATTGATTTCTTTTGGTCTTCGGTCAAATCGGGAATGTTTAAACAAAAATTTTCGGGATTCATGCCTTGTCCTTGACCTTTTCCGGGTCCAAAACCTTGTCCGGGTTGCGCAAACATTTGAGTACTTAAACTCAATACCAAAGCCATTATCAAAGCCATTACTTTTACTTTATTTGTCTTCATTTTTTTTAATTTTAAATTTTAAAAATTATTGAACTTTTTTTACTAAGAAATTTGTTTTATAAAAAAGAATCCCGGGATAAAATCAAATTACTTATGCTTTTTTATTTATTTAGACCTTTTTTTTTCAAAAAGGTTTAATTTCCAAATCGATTTCTTTTGTGTTTTCCTCTATTTTTATGTTGCTCTTCTTCAAAAGTATTTTTAAACAATTCATATAAAATGGTTTGCTGCTCAGAAGTACAAACTTTTCGCATTTCTAAATAATGCTCTATCGAAATTTTTTTTAAATTTGTATGCAAATTTCCAATTTCTTGGGCTATCGTATCGAGTTGAGCTTCATTTATTTTCTCTTTTGCCAATTCTTTGTAAAGAAGTTTGCGTTTTTGATGAATTTCACCCATAATTACCTCAGCTCTTCCATGAAATTTATCTCTCAAAATACCAAATTTTTGGTCTTGCTCGGTTGATAAATTCAATTTATCTTTTAGAAAATGAGCAAATTTATCCTTTTTGTACGGAACATTTTGCCTGTTTATCGGCTCTGGCGGAAATTCCATTTCGCGGTTTTGCTGCAAAAAATAAAAGCTTAAAATGGTTCCTACGTTAGTAGCTAACAAAATGATTACCAGCCAGATGAGTAATTTATTTTTATTTTGAAAATAAGACATTTTACTTCTTTTTTTTTTAATGAAATCTTATTTTTAATTAATTGTTTTCAGCTAAATATTCCTCCACCGATTCGTAAGCCAAATCGGTATTGTTGAATAGCTCTTGAACAAATTCGGTTTCGCTTTGCGCAAAATCGGTTTGATTGCTCTGCAATTTGTTGCCTATCAAAACACCCATAAAAATACCAAAAGATATAACAGCAGCTATTTTAAGAACTTCCAAAGTTTTTTGGCTTTTAGCCAAAAAAAGCGTTGATGCCGATTGAACCCTTTTTTCATTTTGCTGAAGCATCAATTCTTCAAAAAATACATCATCGCTTGAATTATTTTTCTCAAGATGTATTAAATCAAGGGTTTGAGAAATTTCTTCTGCCAATTGTCGGCACGCCGAGCAGGTCTGCAAATGCAATTCTACAGCTTGCAATTGCTCAGCTTTGAGTTGTTTTTCTACAAAAAACAAAATGTGATTATGTATTTCGTTGCATTTCATTTTCGTTGCTTTGTTATTATAGACACACTTGTTTGAAAAAACTTGCGGTTCGATTTTATTTTTTTTACTTTTTTTTTACAAATATTTTATTTTTTGTAAAAATTGACCAATTTTGTTTGTAAATTCTTTTTTGCTCTAAAAAGCAGCGACTCAACCGAAGCTAATGAAACGTCCATAATTTCGGCTATTTTGCCGTAAGGCAAGTCATCGTATTTACTCAAAATGAAAGCGATACGCTGATTTTCGGGCAAACTTTCGAGTGCTTGATGCAAAAGACGTGCTTTTTCGCTGTTGAGCAAATCAAATTCGGCACTTGCCTGCTCAGAATCGGCTATTTCGTAAGTGCTGTTTTTTTCCGATTTAAAAAATTGCTCAATACTTTTCATTAAGCTTCGTTTTTTGTTGGAACGCAAAAAATTAAGCGATTTATTCACTGCAATTCGATAAAGCCATGTAGAAAGTTTCGAGTCGCCTCTAAATTTTTCTGCCGATTGAAATACTTCCAAAAATACCTCTTGAGCTAAATCATGGGCATCGTCATTGTTATGCACAAAACCCATGCACGTATTGACTATCGAAACTCTGTATTTCGATACCAACACTTTGTATGCCAAAGGATTATTTTGCTGTATTCCAATAATTAACTCTTGTTCGTTCATTTTCAGAACTCAAATATTTTTTTACTTTTTACTTTGACACTTCTTTTAAAAAAAACTTGCGGAAATAAATTGTTAAATTATTAAATTGTTGAAAATTAAATAAATATAAAAAATTACATTGAACTATTTAATTCATTCTTTATTTTTAGTGTCTATTAAAATAGTAACGGGACCGTTGTTGGTGAGGCTTATTTTCATGTCTGCACCAAATATTCCGGTTTTAATTTTTTGTGGAATTTCTTTTTCCATTTCTTTTATAAAAATTTCGTAAAGAGGTACAGCAAATTCTGGTTTTGAAGCTTTTATATACGAAGGGCGATTGCCTTTTTTTGTGGAAGCATGCAAAGTAAACTGGCTAACAATCAAAATCTCGCCCTCGATTTCTTTTACCGAAAGGTTCATAATACCTTGCATATCGTCAAAAATCCGCAGATTGCTTATTTTTTTGACCAACCAATCGATATCTTCTTTTGTATCAGCATCTTCTATTCCTAAAAAAATCAAAAGACCATTGTTTATTTGTGAATGAATTTTTCCCTCTATGCTTACCGAAGCTTCTAAACACCTTTGAATTACAACTCTCATTTTTTTATTTTTTTTGTAAAAAAAATTATATTTTTGCAAAAATAAATAAGATTTCATATTTGACAACTTAAAAAAAAAAGTGGTAAATTTTTATGTTTTTCCTTTTTTTTTGAAAATAAATAAAGATGCAAAATCTCACTCCCTTGGTTTCGGTTGTTGTGCCTACTTACAATCAAGAGGCTTACATAGCCGAAACTTTGCAAAGTATTCTAAACCAAACTTATACAAATTTAGAAATCATCGTATCCGACGATGGTTCAACCGATAGAACTCAAGAAATAATTTTGTGGTTTACCGAAATCGATTCGCGCATAAAACCCTTTTTTTCAAGCCAAAACAAAGGAATACCTTATAATTTTAATCGCGCTTTCGATGCCTGCACCGGCGAGTGGATTGCTTTTTTTAGCGGCGATGATATTATGTTGCCCGAAAAAATAGCCAAACAGATTGATTTTGTGTTAAAAAACCCAACTGTCTCATTTCTAATGCACGAAGTAGAACTTTTCGACCAAGCCACCGAACGAACTTTGTACATTCACCGCGACCAAAAAAAATTGAAAATTCCAAGAAATACGCTGGATTGGGCTTTACCAACGAAATGGCTTTTTGAGAAAAGGCATCTTTCTGTTTTGCCAACTTCTACTTTGGCGCATCGCTCGTATTACTTGCAATCGCGTTATAATGAGCGTTTTCGCTTTAAGCACGAGCTTTTATTTCACATCGAAAATCATGCTAAGCAGCCCAATGCGGTTTGGGCAGTTTTGCCCGAAGTGCTTAGTCGTTATCGTGTTCATTCTGAGAATTTTACAAACAATAAAGAATACAATTCGGCTCGTGAGGAAGAAAAGTTTTTAATTCACGCCGTTGTGATGGAGAAATATCCACAAATTTTTAAGAAATCGCAAAATTTTATTCATTTTACCATGTTTGAAAACTTACTTTTTTATGAAATAGCCAAAAAAGACAAGAAATATTTTTTTCAATTTTATAGAGAAGCCGGTTTTATAAAGTTTGTATATCTTATTTTTTGCATGTTTTTAAAAAAATACAATTTGTTATTTCCATTTTTTAAAATATTTCGCAAGGTATTTGGTATTTAATTTTTTTTTTTGTAAAAAAATTTTAAATTTGTGATTTTATATATTGAAAAAATTAGAATTTGAATTGTACATAAACTATATTGAAATTGATAAAATAATTAAAACTTTTTGAAAATTTAAACAAATAAAACTATGAATTTGCGTAGTCTTTTTTTTTTAAAAGGCAGTGTTTCACTTTTAAGTGAAAATATTTTTTTTTTAATTATTTTTTTATTTTAAACAAAAATAATTAATCGTTTTTTATAAAAAAAATAAAATAAAAATACAAAAAACAAAACAAAAAGTAATCATACACTTTTCAAAAGATTAACCCACTATGTCAGTATATTTTTATAGAGAAGGACAAACCGATGAACCGGAGCTATTGATAGACCAAGAAAAGTGCTATATAAAAATTGACGGCTCGTCATATCCGGAAGATGTAATAGAAGTTTACGGCGATTTTTTGCTCGATTTAGCTCATTTAAAAGTAGCTCCCAGTGACGAGTTTACTTGCGATTTTCGCTTCGATATTCTTAGCTCAACTTCAATGCGCATTTTGCATGAAATATTTACATTGTTTGAAGATTTCTTGGAAATGGGTAAAGTAGTAACCATTAATTGGTATTACGACCCCGACGATGAGGATATGCGCGATGTTGGGCATACTTTTTCGGAAATTTTGAACTTAAAATTTAATATTATTTCTTTACGAAAAAAGCATTATTAGCATAGAACTTAATAAAAGCTTTTTTTAAGAAAAAAGTATTCTGTGTTTTTATTTTTTTATAAAATTATATTTAAGGTAAGAAAAACGTTTTTTTTAACTTTTTTATTTGTTTTTCATTTCCAGACGTATTTTTTCAATTTCTTCAACCGAAAGATTGGTTAAAAGATTTATCATTTCATTAGACAATCCGGCTAAAATACCTTTTTTGGCGTTTTCTATTTTTTCTTGTTTTTGTAATTGGCGTTCTTTTTCCATACCTTTTTCCATACCTTCGTCAAAACCTTCTTGGAAAATGGGTTTTTCGTAACGTTTTACACGTTCGG
>DYNA01000202.1 GCA_020721325.1 Paludibacter propionicigenes | reverse complement strand
CGCTTCATTGCCCAATCAAATCTGATGTGGTCGGATTCTGTTCTTGGCATAATTTTTTTTTTTTATTGAATTTTTTTACAAAAATACGCATTTTTTTGCAGAAATGCAAATTTTAAAGTGCATTTGATTTATCTTTCAATATTTCTCTTGCTATTGAAGATAAATTTTGTTCGTCTCCCTAAATCCATAATAAAACATGTGTGTCAATCAAATACTTCATTTTAATAATCTTTAAAATCGTCAATTGGTTCATTAAAATCTGCTGAAATTTTTATTTTTCCCTTAAATTTTCCAAATTGTCTTGTATTTTCATACGAAATATCTTTAATTTCATTAATTTGCGAAGTAGTATAATATTTTAATACAAGATATTGAACATAATCAAATGCTTGTATTTGAACTTGTTCGGGCAATAATTGCAAATTCAAATAACGATTATTATAAGTTGTTGTAATCATTTCATTTTTTTTAATTTGTTGCAAATATGAAAAATAAAATAGACTTCACGCACTCTAAATTTGTGAAATCTGTTTTCACGCAAGACGCAAAAACACAAAGATTTTGTAATTTATAAATTCACAAATTTGTTTTGTTTTAAGTATAAGCAAACTAAATTTTTTATATCTGTAAATCGACAATTTTAATAAATGCGAACGTCCCACGCCGCTCTGGTGTGGGCTATTTCTTTTTATGCTTACTTTGTGTTTTTATAAAACATTGTAAATAAATATTTTATTAAATTAGAGTGTTGATTATTGGAACTAATCACGCCTTTATAAAAAAAATAAAACACAAATATAAAAAAATAATTTTCCTAAAACAAATAAACTTAACTAAAAAAACACACTTCAACAGCCTTTTTGCGAAAAACGACCGCAAAAGTGTTAAAAGAGTCTCTCTGGGTGTTAAAAGAGTCTCTCTGGGTGTTAAAAGAGTCTCTCTGGGTGTTAAAAGAGTCTCTCTGGGTGTTAAGAGAGTCTCTCTGGGGGTTAAGAGAGTCTCTCTGGGGGTTAAAAGAGTCTCTCTGGGTGTTAAAAGAGTCTCTCTGGGTGTTAAAAGAGTCTCTCTGGGTGTTAAAAGAGTCTCTCTGGGTGTTAAAAGAGTCTCTCTGGGTGTTAAAAGAGTCTCTCTGGGTGTTAAAAGAGTCTCTCTGGGTGTTAAAAGAGTCTCTCTGGGTGTTAAAAGAGTCTCTCTGGGGGTTAAGAGAGTCTCTCTGGGTTTTAACACTTATTAACAAATGCCGCTTTTAAAACGCCGAACTTGTCATTTCGCAGGAAAAAGAGCTGGGAGTGCCCCCGCCTACTTATTGCCTTTGCGTGAAAACAAAAAACTTTGCGCCTTTGCGTGAAATTTTAAATTGATAATATTTTGAAGACATAATTTAATAAAAAAAGTTAAATCTTTTATATTTTTTTTAAAAGAAATTAAATTTGAAAATACTATAAATAATTAATTGTAAGCCGATTATATTTTATAAAAAAAAATAAAAGAAAAACTTTTTCCTTTTTATAAAAGTTAAATTTTGTAAATAATTGTGTAATAAGATAAAAACAATTATCTTTGCACCGTTTTTCGCGCAAGTTCTTAGTCGCTGACTGTGTATCTCATGGTTGTAGGCACGTAGCTTGCAATTTTAGGGAAGAGATACAGAGCAGTTATTGAAAAACACAGTTTTTGTCCCCGCCTTGGGCGACCTTTACACTTCCTCATAGCTGTTCTATGCTAAATAATTAATTGATAGGCACGTAAAATCCTCAAATAAAGGATAGTAATAATATTGTGCCTTTTTTTTTCAAAACATAAAAACATGGTAGAAACAAGTTTTCAGCGCTTTGACCAATTAGGGTTAAAAGATGAAATTTTAAGTGCAATTAGTGAATTGGGCTTTGAAATGCCAACGCCCATTCAACAAAAAGTAATTCCGTACATTTTGACTTCGCCAAACGATTTGGTAGCAATGGCACAAACCGGCACCGGCAAAACGGCTGCTTTCGGACTTCCTATTTTAAACAAAATAGATGTAAATGAACCCAGTGTACAGGCTTTAATTCTTTCGCCAACACGCGAATTGGGTATGCAGATAGCCAAAGATTTAGAGCATTATTCTAAAAATATGAATGGAATTAGAATAGCATCTGTTTATGGCGGAGCTGCTATTTACAATCAAATCAAAGAATTAGAAAAGAAACCTCAAATTGTGGTAGGAACACCCGGCCGCTTAGTGGATTTAATTAATCGTAAAAAATTAAAAATCAACAATATAAAATGGGTTGTTCTCGACGAAGCCGACGAAATGCTTTCGATGGGTTTTAAGGAAGATATGAACACCATTTTGGCGGAAACTCCAACCGAAAGAAATACCTTTTTATTTTCGGCTACTATGCCCAAAGAAATTGAGCATATAGCAAGAAATTATATGAGAAATACCGAGCAAATTTCTGCCGGACAAAAAAATATTGGAGCTAAAACGGTTCAACATTTTTATTATGTTGTAAATGCAAAAGACCGTTACAATGCTTTAAAACGCATTGCCGACATCAATCCCGATATTTACGGCATCGTTTTTTGCCGTACACGCATGGAAACCAAAGAAGTAGCCGACAGTTTAATGAACGATGGTTACAATGCCGATGCCCTGCACGGCGACCTTTCGCAAGCTCAACGCGACTATGTGATGCAACGTTTTCGCAACAGCAATTTGCAAATATTGGTTGCCACAGACGTAGCCGCTCGCGGACTCGATGTTACTGATTTAACGCACGTAATCAATTACAATTTGCCCGACGAACTCGAAGCCTACATTCACCGAAGCGGTAGAACGGGAAGAGCCGGCAAAGAAGGCATTTCAATAACCATTATACATTCGCGCGAAGTTCACAAAATCAAGGAATTAGAACGCAAAGTAGGCAAAAGTTTTGAACATAAACAAGTGCCGGGAGGCAAAGAAATTTGCAGCAAACAATTGCTACACATGGTCGATAAGGTTAAAAATGTATCGGTTGATACAGAGCAAATTAACCCATTTATGCCTGAGGTATATGAAAAATTTGACGGACTAAGCCGCGAAGAAATAATCCAGCATTTTGTTTCGGCAGAATTTAATCGTTTTATCGAATATTATAAAGATGCACGCGATTTGAACTATGTAAGTGAAAAGCGAACCAAGCGCGAATATGGCGATAAAACCAATGATAGATACGAACGCGAAGAACGCGGAAACAGAAATGAAAAACAAGAACGCGGCGAAAGAAATAACAGGATAGAACGCGACTCTGCCAATTATACCCGTTTTTATATCAATTTGGGTAAAAACAACAATATGACTCCGGGTGCATTAATGGGAATTGTAAATAAATATACCAAATTGCACGATGCACGTTTTGGCGGAATTGATATTATGAAAAAATTCTCGTTTTTTGATTTTGATTCTCGTTATTCTAAACAGTTAATCACTGCTTTGCATGGAAATATAGTTGATGACGTAACGGTAATTTTAGAGCAAACCAAACACGAAACCAAACCAGAAACCAAAACGTTTTCAAAATCCGAAAGACCAGAGAAAAGTAGAAACAACCGTTCAAGTAACAGAGGCGATAAAACTTTTTACTCCGGTTCTTCAAAAAATACCGAAAAAAAGAGAAATTTTTCACGTAGAAAATAGTTTTTTTTTCTAATATTTTTTTAATGCTTTGTATTGTTATTAAGTTTTAGTTATTGTATTTTTTCAATATCTAAAACTTAATAATTTTTTAGTAACAACTGTTTTTTATTATTTAAGGATAAAATTATGACATTTAACGACTTAAATCTTACAACTCCACTTTTGAATGTTTTAGAAGAGTTGGAGTACTTAACGCCTACGCCTATTCAAAGCAAAGCTTTTTCGGTTATTATGTCGGGGCGCGACTTAATAGGAATAGCTCAAACCGGAACCGGTAAAACTTTTGCTTATCTTTTGCCTATTTTGCGCCAGCACACTTATTCTGAGCAAAGACACCCGCGAGTTTTGATAGTTGTTCCTACCAGAGAACTTGTTATTCAAGTTGTTGGAGAAATAGAAAAATTAACGAAATACATTAATATTCGCTACGCCGGAGTTTATGGCGGAACAAATATTAACACACAAAAACAGTTGGTTTATAATGGTTTAGATATTTTGGTTGCCACACCCGGACGTTTACTTGATTTAAACTTAACCGGTGTTTTGCGTTTAAAAAACATACAAAAATTTATCATCGATGAGGTAGATGAAATGCTCAATTTGGGCTTTCGTCCGGCATTGATAAGCATAATGGAATTGTTGCCTGAAAAACGTCAAAACCTAATGTTTTCAGCGACTTTAACCCCCGAAGTTTCAAAAATAATATCCGATTTTTTTGATTTTCCAAATACAATTGAAATTGCTCCTCACGGAACTCCATTAGAACAAATCATTCAAAAAGCCTATCGCGTACCCAATTATTTTACCAAAGTAAATATGCTATTTTATTTATTGACAACCAATATGGAAATGAATAAAGTACTCGTTTTTACAGGCACTAAAAAGCTTGCTGACCGACTTTTTGAAGATTTAACAACTAAAAATATTCCGTTATTAGGAGTCATACACTCCAATAAATCGCAAAACAATCGTATTCACACTATTCAACAGTTTGAAAATGGGGAAATTAAAGTGTTAATAGCTACCGATTTAATTTCGCGCGGATTGGACATAACCGATATAACTCATGTTATAAATTTTGATATGCCCGAAGTGGCAGCCGATTACATTCATCGCATCGGTCGCACCGGACGCGCCGATAAAGCCGGAACGGCTATTTCGTTTATTAACGATGTGGAACTTGTTTACCAACAAGCCATTGAGACTTTAATGAAGAAAACAATTCCTATGGAAAAAATGCCGTCTGAAGTAGAAGTTTCAACTATTTTTTCTCTCGAAGAAAAACCAATTCCTTTTGATAAAAACTATGTAAAAGTGAATAAAAACAAAGAGTCAAAAGGCGCATTTCACGAAAAATTGGAAAAAAATAAAAAGGTAAATTTAGGCGGTTTGGCAAAAAAGAAAAAAAGAGAAAAAAGATTTCGTTAAAACGTATTTCTATTTCCTAAAATCCGCAAGTCATGGTATCAATCTGTTGAAAATCAATTGATACCATGACTTTTGCTTGGTTTACATTTGATATGCATATTTAAGGATTTATTTTTAAAATTTTGAATTGAACACCGATAGAAGAATTATTTAAAAATTATTTAATACTAATTTCTAAAAAAAAGATTATTTTTGTATAAAAGTTTTAGTCATGAACTAATAAAACGATGCAAAAGAAAATTTTAGCACTTTTTTTTACCAAAGGAATTTCTGTAGAAATATGGAAAGAAAAAGGCTTATTTGAAAGAGAAAAACAGATTTATGATTTTTTTATTAAAGAAAACACTTTTGATATAATCTATTGGTTCACTTATGGTTGCAAAGACGAAAGTTTTCATGAATACTTAAATACACGAATTAAAATAGTTGCTATGCCTTGTATTTTTAATTCGCTGATTGGAAAATTTTTCTACTCCTTTTTTATGCCTTTTATAAAAAGAAAACAGATAAAACAATGCTCTGTTTTAAAAACCAATCAAATTTGGGGTAGTTGGACTGCAATAATTTCTAAATATTTGTTTAATAAGAAATTATATCTACGAAGCGGTTATCTTTTAAGTCATTTTTATCAATTTGAGAATAAAAACTTTTCTTTTTTTAAAAGTGTTTTTATCGAAAAAATTGCATTTAAAATGGCTGATTTTTCGAGTGTTACCTCCCAAAAAGCATACAATTATATATTAAAAAAATATAAGGTTCAAAATGTAGATTTTATTCCGAATTTTGTTGATGTAGAATTATTTAAGCCTTTAAAAATTTCTAAAACCCAGCAAATAATTTACGTAGGCAGACTGAGTAAAGAAAAAAACCTTTTTAATTTAATTTTGGCAATTTCTCAAACCAGCTATTCTCTCGATTTATATGGCGAAGGTTATTTAAAAGAAGAATTGATAAATTATTCAAAATCATTAAATTGCTCTGATAGAATTGCATTTAAAGGCAAAGTGGAGAATAATAAACTTCCCGAAATATTAAACACCTATCAGGTGTATGTTTTAAGTTCATTTCATGAGGGAATGCCTAAAACTTTGCTTGAGGCAATGAGTTGTGGGCTGGCATGTTTGGGTACAAATGTACAAGGAATTTCGGAAGTAATTGAAAATAAACAAAATGGCATACTTTGCGAACCCGATGCTAATTCGTTAAAACAAGGGATTGAAGTTTTAATGCAAAATGAAGAATTTAGAAAAAAATTAGGCGAAAATGCCCGAAAAAATATTATAAAAGAATATAGCTTAGAACAGATTTTTATAAAAGAAAAAAAAATTTTAGAAAATTTACAAAAAAAGTAAAAATGCTCAAATGGTTTTATAAAAGTAGAGAAGAACGCAGCCGTTGGCTGGTAGAAAAATTTAAAAATGAGATAGTTAAATCAAAGTCATTGCTCGATGTAGGTTGCTACAATGCCGATTTGAAATTGCATTTACCACTCGATATTCACTACATTGGGATTGATATAGCCGGAAAACCGGATTATTTAATGAATTTGGATAAAATAAAACGTTTTCCATTTGCTGATAAACAGTTCGATATGGTGGTTTGCGCCGATGTTTTGGAACATTTGGAAAATATCCATTTTGTTTTTGATGAAATATGCAGAGTTTCAAGTGATTATATTGTTATTACTTTGCCAAATGCTTACGCAGGTACCATTGATTTTTTTCGCAAGAAAAAATATTCGAGAGAAAAAGAAAAACTAAAAGCTTATGGAATGTATTCAAAATTTTACGGCTTACCGCTTGAAATTCCGCAAGATAGACATCGTTGGTTCTTTTCTTTCGATGAGGGTGTACGGTTTTTGCATTATAGAGCTTCACGAAAAGGTTTTGAAATTTTGTCGGTTGAAAGTGAATGGAAGTATTTGAAACGTAAATGGTTAGAACGCTTTTTTCTTTCTTTTATTCGTTTATATTCTAAAAATTGGTGGTGATTCAAAAAGTATGATAAAATAAAACTATAACAATAAGGAAATTAG
>DYNA01000201.1 GCA_020721325.1 Paludibacter propionicigenes | reverse complement strand
CAGAAAAAAAATCGTCCCGCCACAAAAAAAAACGATGCCGGACAGAAAAAAAATCGTGCCGCCATAAAAAAAAACGATGCCGGACAGAAAAAAAATCGTCCCGCCACAAAAAAAAACGATGCCGGACAGAAAAAAAATCCTCCCGCCACAAAAAAAAACGATGCCCGCAAAAAAAAAATAGCAAGCAGGGTAGCTTAAAGCACCCCGCTTGCTAATGTTTTCATTCACCATTAAAAAAAACACTTCCCATCGTCCCGATGAGGGACATGGGAACGTGTTTTTTTTCAAACAGTTATATTATACTTCAAACGGCAACTTTGCCAAAGTTTTAAATACAAATCACTTACATAAAAATAAAAGCTCAAATTATAACCGTTTAAAGTATAAAATTCATTTTATTGTTTTACAAATTTGCTAACAATTGTATTACCTTGATTAGTAATTACTTTAACAAAATATATTCCGTTTTCAATCGATTGAATGTTGAGAACGGTAATTTGATTGTTTGCATTTACATTGAAAACAATTTGACCGGCAAGATTGCTTACCGAAATGGTTTGAATGTTTTCACCTTCAATGTTTAAAATATTCATAGCCGGATTTGGATACAAACGGATAGAATTTGCCATTTGATTTTCTATTCCGGTATTGTAATCGCGAGTGAAATGAACCGTTTTTTCTGTTATTTTTGTTTCATTTTTAAACATTCCTAAAGTAAGAGTATGGTCTCCTTTTGAAATGCTAACCAATTGAATAGGCGAGCTTGTAACTTGAACCGGCTTCCAAATTATCTAAAGAATAAAAATATAAAACACCTTCGGGAGCATTTTCTACGGTATATTGTACATCGTAATCGCTGGTTAAAATTACTTGAGCTTCTGTAAGATTGGTGAAATTTATTTTTGGAACAGCTACCGAGAAATTAACAAATATTTATTATTCTAAAAAAAAATGTTAAATTTCATTTTCAGATAAATTGGTCTTTTATACTATGTACTACATATAATATACAAATGTTTGATTTATAAAGAATTACACTATTTTGTTTATATTGTTGATATTCATATAATTAGTCAAATTTGTGTTACAAATTTAAAAAATACATAAAATTTGTCTTTTTTAATAAAAAATAAACATTTCTTTGCTTTAATGGTTGACAGTTTATTTTGTAAAAAAAATATATCTTTGTGGCTTTTAATTTGAAATAGATTAGGATAAAAAACAAAACCAAATAACAAAACAAAAAAGGAAACAAAAAAAGGAAAATGATAAAAAAAATAGAGGAATTGGATTTTCAAAATGGCGAAGTACTTATTTTTAACAAACCTTACCGTTGGACATCGTTTGGAATAATAAAACGAGCGCGTTGGCTAATAAGCGAACATCTTGGCGTAAAGCGTTTTAAAATAGGACATGCCGGCACACTCGACCCCTTAGCACAAGGCGTATTAATCGTTTGCACCGGAAAAAAAACCAAAGAAATAGAGCGTTTTCAAGCCTTTGAAAAAGAATACATAGCCGAAATACGTTTTGGTTCAACCACCCCTTCGTTTGATTTGGAAACCGAAATTGACCAAACTTATGAAACCCAACACATTACACCCGAACTGTTACAAACTACAATAAATCAATTTCTTGGCGAACAAGAACAATATCCTCCCGTTTTTTCGGCAAAAAAAATAAATGGCAAAAGAGCTTACAAAAGCGCACGCAAAGGCAGAGAGGTAGAAATTCCCAAAAGTAAAATTACCATTTATGAACTGGAACTACTCGAAAATCATTTTCCCGATATAAAACTGCGAATTGTTTGTAGCAAAGGCACTTACATTCGCACATTAGCCAACGATTTAGGAAAAGCTTTGCACTCAGGGGCGCATCTTGCCGGATTGTTGCGCAGCAGAATAGGCGAATTTTCGATTGAAAATGCTTTGGATATAAACGAATTTTGTAAAATATTTGGTAATCCAAAATACGAAAAAAAATTTTCCAAAAATACACAACAAATTTCGGAAGAAGAAGAATGAAAAAATAAAAAATTAGGTAAAATTTGGAAAACATTTTTTTGTTTATATCCAAAAAAATGTTTTTATAAAAATTTTATGCACTATTTTTGTCTGCTATTTTTAAATATTAGACTTTGGACAAAATCATTTCGTAGCAATGAAATAACGATAGAAAACAATAAATATACTTCAAACGGTTATAATTTGAACTTTTGTTTTTATGTAAATGCTTTGTAATTAAAACTTTGCCAAAGTTACCGTTTGAAGTATAACAACAATATATACTGCTCCAATTTGATTTGTAGCCACAAATTCACGAATTAGAATTATAATTCATTTAAAATTAGTGAATTAGTGGTAACCAAATTTTACAAATGAAATAGGAACGGTATATTAATTTTGATTCATTTACAACGAATTAACGAAAAAAATGGAAACAAGCGAAAAACAAAATTTAGGAAATTATATTGATTTTTACAACGACCCATTCGACACCGAAATCAGTATCGACAAACTTTTTATAAAATTATACAACGAAATAGGATTTAATTTTCAAGCCTATTTGAATTTGAAAGTAAAAAATTTTATACAAATAATAACCGAAAAATTCGAGCTAACCTCAAAAAGCTATTTCTTTAAACACGAAACGGCTAAAAATAGTAAAACTTTTGAAATCAATCATTTATCGTCTGAGTATTTGTTAGAACTCAAGCCCAAAGTATTGCTTTATATTTCGCAGCAACGCTTGGTTATTGTTTATGGAAACGAGATACCTTTCGCGGAAATCAAAGAAATAATGCAATTAGCCAAAACCTACAAAAAGAAAAAGCACAATAGAAAGTTTTATATGATTTCGGCAAGTAAACACGCCGAATACGGATTGGATTTGCAAAAATTTTCCATCAAAAAAACAACCGTTGATGTGAAAGAAAATTACAACGACGACTTTGAAGACGTAAACAAAACCATTAGCGATTTTTTAAGTACAAAAGACAAAAACGGATTAATTCTTTTGCACGGAAAATACGGAACCGGAAAAACAACCTACATCAGGCATTTGATTTCGAGCATCAATAAGCGTTTTATCTTCTTGCCACTGAATTTGATGGAAGCCATTAGCGAACCCAATTTTTTGCCCTTTATTTCCAACTACAAAGAAAGTGTGCTGATACTCGAAGATGCCGAAGATTTACTCATCTCGCGCAATGCCATGCCCACGCGCAACAATGCGCTGGTAAATTTGCTCAATATAGGAGACGGCTTGCTTTCCGATGCTTTTTCTATCAAAATTATTTGTACTTTCAATGCCGACCTCAAACAAATTGACAAAGCCATTTTGAGAAAAGGACGGTTGATAACTCGTTACGAATTTAAAGAACTTTCCATTGAAAAAACAAATAACTTACGTAAAAAACTCAATATAATCGACACCTCTGAACAAAATATGACTTTAGCCGATATTTACAATAAAGATGGTGTTAATTTTGCCGAATTGGTAGAACATAAAGTCGGATTTAAAAAATAAATTTTATGGTTTTCCAATTTCATTGTTTTAAGGTTATTTTTTAAAATAATTAAAACCATTGAACTTTAAAAAACGTAAAAGCCATAGAACCCTTTAACAATAAAACCATGATTTTTGTAACAGGTGGCACAGGTATGGTAGGCGCTCATTTACTCTATTATTTAGCTCAAAATCAAGAGCAAATAATTGCAATAAAACGAGTAAACAGCCAAATGACCATAATAGAAAATGTTTTTAAAGCACTCGGCAATGCCAAGTTATTAAGTAAAATCATTTGGAAAGAAGCCGATTTATTAGATTATCAGAGCCTTAACGATGCTATGCAAGGCTGCCGCTGGGTTTATCATTCGGCGGCATTGGTTTCGTTCAATCCCCGAATGAAACAAAAAATGCTTGCCAACAATGTGCAAGGCACTGCAAATGTGGTCAATGCAGCCCTTGCACATGGCGTAGAAAAATTTTGCCACGTTAGTTCAATTGCTGCTTTGGGCGATACGCTCAATCAATTGCCCATAGATGAAGACAGCATGAGAATCAACAATTTAAAGCATTCCAATTATTCTCAAAGCAAATATTTATCCGAATTAGAAGTTTGGCGCGGTATCAACGAAGGTTTAAAAGCCGTCATCGTTAATCCATCGGTCATTTTAGGTGTAGCCGATTGGAAAACAGGCAGTTCTGCCATGTTTGCACAAGTGCAGAAATCAATGAAATTTTATACCAAAGGCATCACGGGCTTTGTAGATGCTCGCGATGTAGCCCAATGTATGCTCAAATTGATGCAAAGCAAAGTGGAAAACGAACGCTTTGTATTAAATTCGGAAAATTTATCGTATCAAACAATTTTTAATGAAATAGCAGATAACTTAAAAAAAGCACGCCCCAAATATTATGTTTCGCCCATTTTGGGCGGTTTAGCATGGCGTTTAGAAGCTTTGAGAAGTTTTTTGTTCAAAACCTCACCTTTGATAACCAAAGAAACCATTCAAGCTTCAAAGAATATAAAAAACTATTCAAATATGAAAATAAAACATTTTTTAGAGCATGATTTTATAAAAATTAATGAAACAATTCGCTTTATTAGCAATTTTTTTATAAAATTGTAAAAATGTAAATAATTGAATAACAGAATATTATTTTTTCAAGAAAATAAAAATACCAAAAAAAGATAATTTTTTTTCAAAAAGTATTGACAGAAAAGTAAATTTTACCTAACTTTACATTGCTTTTGTTCTATAAAAAATTACTTTTTTTTAGTCTATAAGTTAAAAAATTTAATAAAAATGAAAAATAAGATTTATTAACCCCAATTTTAACAAAAAAAAAAAATTGAAAATAAACTCATAAAATATTTGCTATGACAACAAAAACTGTTATTTCGCCCGGCGAACGTTTGCGCATTGAGCTAAAAGATAGAGGAATTAAGCAAAAAGATTTTGCTAAAAAAATAGGTATTCCCTACACGATGCTTAATAAATTTATTAATGGAAATCGCCCAGTAAAGGCTGACTTTGCTTTACTTTTAGAAAAATCGCTCGAAATTGATGCCGACTATTGGCTCAACCTTCAAGCGCGATATAATTTATTTAGAGCCAGAAATAACCCGCGAATTATGGAACAAATTGCCAAAATTAGCAAAATAATCTAAACGATTAAATGATTAAAATGGTTATTGCTTTATAAAATTACCTTAAAATCAGCAAGTTTATAGCTAACAAAGTCATGGTATCAATTTAAGCTATTGATACGATGCCTCATCGATTTTAAGTTGTAAAAGAAAACTACAATTTCTTTTTTTTAAGGAACGAATGAAAAACAACTTATAAGGGTGTTGCAATGCAAATTTGAAATCCTCACTTACCATCAGTAAGTTCCGGCTTTCAAATTTGGATTGCGCCTTGTTCTAAATTATTTTTGATTCGTTCCTAAATTTAAAAATAGCATTTAACCATTTGACAATTAAAAAAATAATTAATCGCCTAAAGTAGCTACCATAATGGCTTTAATGGTGTGAACACGATTTTCGGCTTCATCGAAAACGATAGAAGCAGGCGATTCAAACACCTCTTCGGTTACTTCCATACCATCGAGTCCAAAATCTTGGAAAATTTTTTCACCCAATTTGGTTTCGCGGTTGTGAAATGCCGGTAAACAGTGCATAAATTTTACATTTGGATTGCCCGTAGCTTCCATTGCAGCTTTATTAATCTGGTAAGGCTTTAAAAGTTTTATTCTCTCAGCCCAAACCTCAGCGGGTTCTCCCATCGAAACCCAAACATCGGTATATAAAAAGTCGCAACCTTTTACGCCTTCTTCCACACTATCGGTGAGCGTGATTTTTGCACCCGTTTCTTTGGCTATTTCGCGAGCTTGCGCTACCAATTCGTCGTTAGGGAAAAGCGTTTTAGGCGCAACAGCTCTAAAATCCATACCCATTTTTGCAGCACCTATCATTAGCGAATTGCCCATATTGTTGCGTGCATCGCCTAAATAGGCAAAAGTAATTTGGTTTAAAGGCTTGTCGCAATGTTCGCGCATGGTTAAAAAATCAGCTAAAATTTGTGTAGGGTGAAATTCGTTGGTTAAACCATTCCAAACCGGAACTCCTGCATAAGCAGCCAATTCTTCCACAATTTTTTGTCCGTAACCTCTGTATTCGATGCCGTCGTACATGCGTCCCAAAACGCGGGCTGTGTCTTTCATCGATTCTTTGTAACCGATTTGAGAACCCGATGGTCCTAAGTAAGTTACATGACCGCCTTGGTCGTAAACAGCCGTTTCAAACGCGCAACGAGTGCGAGTCGAATCTTTCTCAAAAATAAGGGCAATGTTCTTACCTTTAAGCTTTTGCTGCTCCGTTCCGGCATATTTAGCTTTTTTAAGGTCTGCCGAAAGGTCTAATAAAAATTGAATTTCTTTAGAAGTGAAATCGAGTAATTTCAAAAAATGTCTGTTTCTTAAATTAAATGCCATAGTTTTTTTTTTATAAAAAATGTTGTTTTTAAAAAAATTAAATTGCAAAATTATAAAGTTCGCTCAAAATTCAAATAAAAATGTTGCTTAACATGTTTTTATGTAAATGATTAAAATTAGTTTATTTTATTTCGTTTACTGCAAAAGGTTTATTATTTAACTTTTCCAAAGTTCTAAAACTTTGGAAAAGTTGTAGTTACGTAATCATAAATATTAAAATTTATCCCGTTTTTAGTATAGATAGCATTCAATAGCTCTTACTTTTTGAATTATCATTTTTGAAAAATAGGAATAGGTGATTTTCCAAAGTTTAAAACAGTTCTTTTCGTTTTGTGCGAAAAATGAATTTTGCTTTTCCCGCATGTTTTAGGAATTTTAAAATAAAGGAATAAGGTTTTATTTTTGTTTTGTTAAAATTTTTACTAAGCGAATAAGGTTGATTTTCAAAACCTTATTCCTTTAGTAACCCAAAGTAAAACTCGTTTCCTCCCTTATTTCTTTTTTTTGAAAAAGAGAGGAATTTGTTTATTTTATTTTTTTTACAAAATAAAAAGACCTGTTTTGAACTTTGAAAAAGTAGTGCTTGATGTTTGAAATTCAGTAAAATACCCAACTGTGCCAAAGCTTTAAAAACTTTGGCAAGTTCGGTAATTCAATTTATTTTTATATGGGGTATATACTATAAACCACTACATATATGTAAATTATTTAAT
>DYNA01000200.1 GCA_020721325.1 Paludibacter propionicigenes | reverse complement strand
AAATCACAAAGCCAAATCATTACGCTTCGGTAGCCTTCGGCAAGGTGTTCAAATTTTATTTTAGTTGCTTTTTCTATAAAAATGAATTTATCCTCTTTTTTATCGTATTCAATTTTTAGGTGTCCATGTTCATCAAAATCAACGATTTCCTTTAACAATTCTAAAACAGTTTTTAATGGAATAGCACCTGTTTTTAATAATTCCTTTCGTTGCAAATCTTTTAAAAACCACTCTACATCAGTGAGTAACAAATTTCGGTCGAATAAAGTCCCATGCCCTTCTTTGTCAAAATATTCGTCGTTTTGCAAACCTGTGCGAAAACGTGATGTTCCGTAGGCAAAAAGGTTAGGATATTCTAAAACTCTAATACCTCCATCGTAAAATGGAGCTTCAATTTCATTTTCAAGTTCAATTTTATGCCCCGAAATTTTAGAATCGTCAAAGCTTTTAATTATGGCTTGAAGCAAAAGGGTTTTACCAACTCCATTTTCGCCCAGAAAATAGATTTCTTTGCAATCATCTAATTCATCAATATACAAATCCTTTATGCAATGATAAGAATCTATCCTGATAGAAATAAAAGGTGGATAAAAGTCGGAAAGTTCAAAATCTTCAAAACCATTTTTCTTTGCAGTGTCTAAATGTGGCGTAGCTTCGTTCAAATAGCCCGCTTGTGCATAAAGTTTTGCAAGTAAAAAATAGGCTTTACCCGAAAGATTATATCTTTCTATAAAATCCCATATTAATCCAGCATCATACGGAAGATTGTAATCTTTTCTGTTACAATTTTCAATATAATCGAAATAGAAAGGATAAACTTTAAAAATTGTATCAAGAAAAATTTCTATGCTTTTAATATGTTTTTCGGTACCGGCAAAAGTTTCGTTGATTTTTTGTAATTCTCCACAAAGTAAATAGTCCTCTTTAAAAAAATTGTTAATTATAAAAATGTGTTTATGGGCTAATTGCTGATAACCAAAATCATTTTTTGGGAATTTTTCGATGCAATCAATGGCTAATTCTTCTTTTTGTGCTAATAATTCAAGCGTTTTTTCCTGAAAATCATCATTACCTTGATTTAATTGGTCAAAGTAATTCTCTAATTCCTTATTCAGAACTTCAAACTCTTCTTTATATTGTTTTAATGTTTTCTGTGCCATTTTCAATATTCGTCTCTTAATTTATACAATTATCTTATTCTTGCCTTTTGCTTTACTTTTAAAAAAACAAAACCTTCTGTTCAGAAAAAATCCTTTCGATTCTTCTTAGCTGACGATATTTTAGCAAATTTTTCAAGATATAATTCTACTTTATTATACTGCAAACGGGAACTTTGCCAAAGTTTTAATTACAAAGCACTTACATAAAAATAAAAGCTCAAATTATAACCGTTTAAAGTATATCTACTTCATTATTCATAATTTCCTTTTTATCTGATATTACCTTGTATTTTTTTTAATATTCTAAACCATGCAAATTTATATATTTTTTTATTTATATTATTTTTTTAAAAGTAAATTTTTCAAACTATTATAAAAAAATAAAAGTGTAAAAAAATAACGCACCGTAGAGACGTTGCATGCAAGGTCTCTACGATGTACAAAAAAAAATTGTGCATTCGTGGTCAAAAAAATAAAAATAAATCCATTCACTTATTCTTTTCCATCGGCATAATTTTGCAAATACTCAAAATGTGGCGTTAATTTTCCGTTTTTAGCAATGGTAGCTCGCGCAATCATTTGCGAATCTTGAGAACCAAATAAAGAAGGAAAAACCTGTTCAAAAAGTGCATTGGCAAATTCTTCCGACGAATCGCGCGGCAGCGAACCCGGTAAATTATCAACCGCCATAACCGTTACGTTTTTAATATTCGTAAATGCTTTCTCTTCATCAAAAGTAAACGGATTGTAATCGTAAAAAGGCTCGGCTATGCTCGAAGGTCTAATGGTCGATGCAATGGGCTGTTTAATGTCGCAACTTACATCGGCTATGATTTTAATGTTGAAATCAGACATGCGCAAATCGGCTTGAGTTATAAAACGCGGAGAGCGATTGTCCCAGTAATGACAAGGAATGTAAACATCAGCCAATTTTGTAAAAGGCAAAAACGTACTTTCGTAAAGTTGCGGATTTTCAAAAAAATGCTTCAAATCAAAAGCATTTCCATCTTTTCGCTTTACATAATCTTTCGGACCTATTTGGCACAAAACCGGCTCGTTAAAAGACTTTGTAAGAAACTCTTGCGCCGAAACTTTTTTGAAATTCAATAAATCCAAAATTTCAATAGCTCCCGAAGCCACGCGCCCTTCGCCGGTAATCAAAAATTTAACAGGTTTTATCGAAATACTTTTTACAACTTCCTTCAATTGTTCCAAATCTTTGAGTTCAATGGCAGGCGGAAGATGGAAAAGTTTAAATTTTAAACCGTAAGCCAAAAGTGAATTGTAAGCACCCACAATTCCAGCCCACCTTCCAAAAGCTACAACTCGCTCATTTTTAGCATTTAATAAATATTCATAATCAATCAGGGTAATGTTTTTTTTCAAAACCGTTTGCAAAAGTTCTCTGTTGTAAGGTTGTTTTTTGCCCACATGCGAAAAAAACAAATACGTTTTGTCGGCTAAAAGTTCCGACAATTTTACTTCTTTTACACCTATCAAAATATCGGCATTGCTAATGTTTTCTACTATTTCAATGTTTTTTTCTTTGTATTCTATGTCGGTAAAGCTCCTCAAATCAGAAGATTGTACCATTACTTCTACATTTTTATAAGCATTTTTTATCGCATTTGCCACCTTGGGAGTAATAGCAACTCGGCGGTCGGGTGGGTTTTTGGTTTCTGTAATTATAGCTACTTTAATCATTTTCAATTTACATTTTTTATCTTGATTTTCAACTTAATACACTTAAAAAGCAATTCATTTATTTTTAATTAAGAAAATATTTTTTTTAGTTTAACCGAAATATTAAATTAAAAAAATTCGTTCAAAGATATACTTTTTTTCACTAAAAAAAGCTTTTTGTAATATCTTTTTAAATGCTTTTTTTGATTTTATTCTTTTTGCAAAAAATAAAAAAAAATATAAAGCATTGATAACCTTATAGTATAGTACCTATTTTTTTTATTTTTTATGATTTATTTTAAACAATCTAAAATCCGAAAGTCTTTTTTAATTCATTCAAGGGCTATCGTATCAATAATTTATTAAATTTGCAGCATAAAATAAATCCTTTAAAAATGAAAATGAAAAATACTTTTAAACAATTTCCGGCTACTTTTTGGATAGCCAACACAATGGAACTTTTTGAACGCTGGGCGTGGTATGGGCTTTTTATGGTTTTAGCTTTGTATCTGACCAAATCCACCGACGAGGGTGCTTTGGGTTTTACGATGGCTCAAAAAGGAAGTTTAATGGGAACCGTTGCCGCTACTTTGTATCTTTTGCCAATCATAACCGGCTCATTAGCAGATAAATTCGGATACAAACGAACTTTATTTTTAGCTTACATCATTTTGGCAAGCGGTTATTACATGATGGGAACTTTTACCGATTATACGGCAGTTTATTTTGCTTTTTTATTTGTTGGTTTGGGCGCATCGCTATTTAAACCGGTACTTTCGGCTACAATTACCAAAACCACCAACTCCGAAAATGCCTCCATCGGATTTGGAATTTTTTACATGATGGTTAATATCGGAGCTTTCTTAGGACCGCTTTTTTCTTCCAAATTAAGAGACCAGTACGGTTGGAAAATCGTATTTATTATGTCTTCAATAGCTATTTTGGTCAATTTGGTGTTGCTTTTGCTCTTTTACAACGAGCCGGAACGTCAAAAAAACAACGAATCGGTGCTTAAATCCATTACATCTGCCTTCAAAAACATCTATTTGGCTTTAAAAGATTTCAAATTGAGTCTTTTTTTAATCATTATGGTTGGTTTTTGGACACTTTTAAACCAACTTTACTACACTTTGCCCAATTTTATCGACCAATGGGTGGATACGGTGCATCTTCGCAATCAAATAGCAAGCTTTTCACCCGCTTTTGCGCAAAGCATAGGAAACAATTCGGGAGGAATAAATCCCGAAATGCTGCTCAATTTAGATGCTGCATTTATTATTTTGTTTCAAATCATTATTTCGAGTATTGCCATGCGTTTTAAATCTGTAAATGTCATTATTACAGGCACTTTGGTAATTGGAATTGGTTTGAGCATTACGGTAGCAACGGGCAATCCGCTTTATACCATTTTGGGTTTATTTATTTTTTCGGTTGGCGAAATGGCGGCATCGCCCAAATACACCGAATACATTGGCAGAATTGCGCCCAAAGAAAAAACAGCACTCTACATGGGAACATCATTTTTGCCGGCAGCAGCAGGAAATAAACTTGCCGGATTTATTTCAGGAACAGTTTACCAGATTACTTCCGACAAGACCGAACTTTTAAGAACCGAAGTTGAAAAAAGAGGGCTTGATATTCCGCAAATATCTGAAAACTTTACGCAAAATCAATTTTACAGCCTTTCGGCAGAAAAAATGAACTTATCGAGCAGTGAACTGACTCAATTCTTATGGCAAAACTATCAACCTTATAAAATTTGGTATGTTTTTGCCGGTTTAATGGCGGTTTCGGTTGTTGCTCTTTATTTGTACAACCGATTTATTATCAAATAATTTGTACGTCATCGTATTGCATTAGGTATTGGGTTTTAGGCATAAGGTTTTGTGAATATATACTGCAAACGGTAACTTTGCCAAAGTTTTAATTACAAAGCACTTACGTAAAAATAAAAGCTCACATTATAACCGTTTAATGTATAGCAACGGGGTCGCTTTGAGCGACCCCGTTGCTTAGCTTGTTACTAAGCGAATAAAGGTTTGAAAATCAACCTTCTTCCCTTAGTAAAAATTTTAACAAAATGAAAATAAAACCTTATTCCCTTATTTTAAAATTGATAAAACAAGCAAGAAAAGCAAAATTCTATTTTCTTGCAAAATAAATAAACAAGTATAAAACCTTATCAAAATTATCAATTAATATAAACAATTTAACAATTTAACAATTTAACAATTTAACAATGGCAGACCACAACGATTTGGGTGTACTTGGAGAGCTAAAAGCACAACGATTTTTGCTGCAAAATGCTTACAAAATATTAGATGTCAATTGGCAATATGGGCATAAAGAGATAGATATTGTAGCCCAAAACAACCAAACTTTGCACGTAATAGAAGTAAAAACACGCCGACAAGACTATGTAGAACGTCCGCAAGATGCCATTTCGCTAAAAAAACAACAATTAATTATTGATGCCGCCAATGCCTATGTAATAAAAAATAATTTGCCATTTCCGGTTCAATTCGATATAATTTCAATCGTTTTAAACCCCAATTTTGAAAAATTTGAATACATAGAAGACGCCTTTTACCCGAAAGTTCGCAGTCGTTGAGTTTTTTCTTAACGAAAACAAAACGATTTTAACTTTTTTTTTTCGTTTACAAAAATAGAATGCTTATCTTTGCACTTGCAAGCAGCCAACAATGAATTGAAAACGATGAATTATTTTGTATTCCATTCATATTCATTGTTTTAATAGATAAAAAAATCATTTATTTGTTCATCTGCTTTTTTTAAAAATTTTTTATAAAAAAAAATAAATGAAACTACTTTATCACATCGGACGTTACTATTTGCTCATGGCGCGAACATTTGCAAAACCCGAAAGGAAATCGATTTATTTTAAACAAACCATACGCGAAATTGATAAATTGGGCATCAATTCCATAGGTATTGTATTTATCATTTCCATTTTTATGGGTGCCGTAATTACTTTGCAAACACGTTACAATCTCGAAAATCCGCTTATTCCCTTGTATTTAGTAGGTTTAACGGCTCGCGATTCGATGATTTTAGAATTTTCATCTACCATCGTTGGACTGATTTTAGCCGGCAAAGTAGGTTCAAATATAGCCTCCGAAATAGGCACAATGCGCGTAACCGAACAAATTGATGCTCTGGAGATTATGGGAATCAACTCGGCAAGTTATTTGATTTTACCCAAAATAGTGGGCGCCGTTTTTATCAATCCTTTTCTCAACATTTTGAGCATGTTTGTAGGAATTATGGGAGGTTGGCTGGCAGCCATTGCTTCCGGTGCGCTTTCTACAGCCGATTATCTTTACGGTATTCATTACGCTTTTATACCTTATTATATTGTCTATTCTATGGTAAAAACGGTGGTTTTTGCCTTCATTATCACTTCGGTTTCGGCTTATCATGGTTTTTATGTAAAAGGAGGCGCGTTAGAAGTGGGAAAAGCAAGCACCAAAGGTGTGGTTTACAGCAGTGTGTTGATTTTGCTTTTCAATGTAATTATTACTCAATTAATGCTTGCCAAATGATAGAACTACGAAATGTACGAAAATCTTTTAACGGTAGAGAAGTGTTAAAAGGCATCAATGTAACCTTTGAAAAAGGCAAAACCAACCTCATTATCGGTCAAAGCGGTTCGGGAAAAACCGTTTTATTAAAATCAATTATCGGTTTGCACGAAATCGATGAAGGGCAAATACTCTTTGATAATCGGGATTTTACACACATGAAAAACAAACAAAGAAAAAAAATCAGACAAGAATTTGGAATGGTTTTTCAAGGTGGTGCATTATTCGATTCGGCTACGGTTGAAGAAAATGTAATGTTTTCGCTTAATATGTTTACCGAAAAAACTTACGAAGAAAAATTAGACAGAGTTAATTTTGTGTTGAAACGAGTAAACTTAGTCAATGTCAATCATTTATATCCTTCCGAAATTAGCGGTGGAATGCAAAAGCGTGTTGCCATAGCCCGCGCCATTGCCCTGAATCCGCGCTATTTGTTTTGCGATGAACCCAATTCGGGGCTTGACCCCAAAACCGGAATTGTTATTGACAATTTAATAAAAGAAATTACCGAAGAATACAACATTACAACCATTATTAACACGCACGATATGAACTCGGTAACCGAAATAGGAGATAAAATTTTATATCTTTATTTAGGCGAACAAAATTGGATAGGAAATAGAGATGAAATTTTTCATTCGGGAAGCCAACAACTTGATAATTTTGTTTTTGCAACTACGCTGATGCGAAAAATCAAAGATAATTTTCATTAAATTTGAAAATATTTAAAAATTCAATTATTTAATAAAAAGAATAACAATTTAACAATTTAACAAT